>NZ_JBHUFP010000025.1:0-155270 GCF_042681465.1 Pasteurella oralis | reverse complement strand
ATTGCCTATGCAAAAGCAAAAAGTGACTGCCCAGAACAACAATTAATCGATGCAGAAGATAAATTAGCCGTGAATATTGGTTTAGAAATCTTAAAAATTGTACCAGGGCGCATTTCAACTGAAGTGGACGCACGCCTTTCTTATGATACCGACGCCACAATTGAAAAAGCGAAAAAATTAATCGCACTTTATAACGAAGCAGGGATTGCCAATGAGCGTATCCTGATCAAAATCGCCTCCACTTGGCAAGGTATCCGTGCAGCAGAAGCGCTTGAAAAACAAGGAATTAACTGTAACTTAACGCTGTTATTCTCTGAAGCTCAGGCACGTGCTTGTGCTGAAGCGGGAGTGTATTTAATTTCCCCTTTCGTGGGTCGTATTCTAGATTGGTATAAAGCGAACGGTGATAAAAAGGATTATGCGCCAGCGGAAGATCCGGGTGTGATTTCCGTGACGAAAATTTACAATTACTATAAACAACATGGTTATAACACTATTGTGATGGGTGCGAGTTTCCGTAATGTAGGTGAAATTACAGAGTTAGCAGGTTGCGACCGTTTAACTATTGCGCCAGCATTGTTAAAAGAATTACAAGAAAATACCAGTCCATTGGTGCGTAAATTAAGCTACACTGGTGAGGTGAAAGCCAAACCAATGCCATTAACTGAAGCGGAATTCTACTGGCAGCACAATAGTGATGCGATGGCAGTGGAAAAATTGGCTGATGGAATCCGTAAATTTGCTGCTGACCAAGAAAAATTAGAAGCCATGCTGTTAGCAAAATTTTAATTTAAGAGCGGTCTTTTTTGATTAAAACTGAGCTTGTTTAGCTCAGTTTTTTTATTGATGTGGAATACCATCGATTTTCTTCCTGATTTTGAAACTAATAGTTACATTTATTACTAAATTTTACTTAGTATAAATTTATTTCCTGTATACTCTTTTGATTAGAATACAATTATGCTGTTTACACAGTAATTTTTTACTCATCATGAGCCGAAAATGCGCGAAGAAACCCCATTATTATTGTTAAATCATCCTTTTGATCTTGAATTAGTCGCTGGGTTAACCCAAAGTGAAAAAGGTAATTATCTTGATTTTATTGTTGATCGTCCAAATGGTATGAATGGTTATATGTTGCAGTTGACGACTTTTGGTAAAGGTTATGCATTCGATGGCAAACAGCATCTTATCATGCAACCTGGTCAGTTATTGCTTTTTGCGCCTAATGCCATGCAGCATTATTATCGTTATAGTGAGAGCCAATATTGGCATTATAAATGGATTTATTTCTATCCACACCCTAAATGGGGAAAATGGTTAAATTGGGTAAATAGCGAGCAGAATATTGGTCGTATTATGATTAAAGAACATCGCTACTTGCAAGAAATTAGCCAAATCTTTAGTAAAATTGAGCAAGAATTAAAATACGGTAGCTCATTTAAGGAAGATATTGCAACAAGTTTACTAGAATACTTGTTGATTAAGTGTATTAGTGCAGAAAAAATTGCAATTGATCATGCTATGGATAGCCGTATTTTAAAAGTGTGTGATTTCATTTCTGAAGATCTTGCTAAAAATTTAAGTATTGATTTACTGGCTGAACGTGTTTACCTCTCTCCTTCTCGTCTATCTCATTTATTTAAACAATCATTGGGTATCAGTCTTGTACAGTGGCGAGAGCTGCAACGAGTTTCTGAAGCTAAAAAATTACTTTACTTTTCTGATATTCCGATTAGTACGCTTGCTAAATCCTTAGGATATGATGACCCTTTCTATTTCTCTAAAGTTTTTAAGAGACACACTAGATTATCGCCTTCACAATTTCGTGCAATGGAACGAGATAAAACGATCTGTGATCCAGATCGCAATCTGTAGGACGTAGCAGAATTTTCCAGCTTTTCAACAAAAAATTACATACCATTTGTGAGATATAAACTCTAGGATCATGCAACCTTTGGTTAGAGATGAGCGCATTAATACATCATTTCTAGCTGTATAAGCCAAGGTGATTAAACGCTAATTCTTTATGAGGAGCTCACTTATGAAAAAACTAGGATTTAACCGTTTATTGCTTTCTGGATTGCTTGCTTTTGCCTGTTATGGACAAGCGGTTGCTAATGATTTGGTCAATATTGTGAAAATTGATGGAATCCCGTGGTTTAACCGAATGGCAGAAGGGGTCGCAGAAGGAGGTAAAGATAGTGATATCAAGGCGATTCAAGTCGGACCATCAAATACTGATGCACCACAGCAAGTAAAAATGATCGAAGATTTAATTGCGAAAAAAGTACCTGCTATTTCAATTATTCCAAATGATGCAAGTGCGTTAGAACCTGTACTAAAAAAAGCGAAACAGAATGGAATGGTTGTATTAACTCATGAATCTATTGGTCAACCAAGTGCTGACTGGGATATTGAAACTATCGATAACCAACAATTTGCAGCTGATTTGGTAGAGGAAGTAGCAAAATCCCTTGGTGGTAAGGGTGGTTATGTGCTGTATGTGGGTAGCTTGACTGTACCACAACATAATTTATGGGCAGATTTATTTGTTAAATATCAGAAAGAACATTATCCAGATATGTTTGAAGTAACAAGCCGAGTGCCTGTTGCAGAAAACATTAATGATGCGAGACGTACGACTATCGATTTAGTTAAAGCTCATGCAGATTTAAAAGCAGTCGTTTCTCTTGGCTCACAAGGACCAATCGGAGCTGGGCTTGCGGTAAAAGAAAAACGTTTAAAAAATAAACTTAAAGTCTTTGGTTTGATGATTCCATCACAAGCAGCAGCTTTAGTGAAATCAGAACACATTACAATGGGGATTACTTATGATCCTGCTGATGCTGGCTATGTGCTTTCAACAGTAGCAGCGAAAGTACTGAAAGGTGAAAAAATCGAACAAGGTTTTGAAATTCCTAAAATTGGTAAAGCTAAAGTTGATCAAGATAAAAAATTACTTCAATTCCACAAAATTTTACGTGTGACAAAAGATAACGTAGATACGTTATATTAAAAAATCAGCCCCTTCTTTAGCAAATGGGATAGAGGGAGATTTAGCGGAAATAGGTAACAAAGAGAGTCCGATTAAATCGACTGTGGATTGACTGATTTTTGAGGATTATTTTCTTCGTCATTTAAGACTGTCAAATCTTCCTTAACTTGCTTAGCAACTAAAGAAGGCACTACTCAAAGCGGTCATATTTCCGCAAAATTTTGCAAATCGTCGCGTTCACGAGAGTCGATTAAATGTCACCCATCAAAAGGAGAGATTATGACATTTATTTCAATGAAAAATATCAGCAAGACCTTTCATGGCATCAAAGCATTAAATCAAGTCGAATTGTCGCTGAATTACGGCGAAGCACTCTGCCTTGCGGGGCAAAACGGTTGTGGAAAATCGACCTTGATTAAAATTTTATCAGGTGTATATCAACCTGATGCTAATGCTCAAATTCAAATTGGTGCAGAAACTTATACTAAACTCACACCTGAAGAATCTATCAACAGAGGGATTCAGGTGATTTACCAAGATTTAGCATTATTCCCAAATTTAACTGTTGCTGAGAATATTGCGATTAATACTTATCGTCAGTTTGGTTGGGTGAATCAGCAAAAACAACGTGAAATTGCGCAAAAAGCGATTGATAGTATCAATGCCGATATAAATTTAGATACGATATTAGAAAGTTTACCAATTGCTCAGCAGCAGTTGGTAGCAATTTGTCGTGCATTAGCACAAAATGCCAAATTATTGATTATGGATGAACCAACTGCATCACTTACAGCTAAAGAAGTGAATGACTTACTTGATGTTGTATTAAAACTGAAAAGTAAAGGAATTAGCATTATTTTTGTTAGTCATAAACTGAATGAAGTAATGAGCGTATCTGACAGCGTTTTAGTGCTAAAAGATGGCAATATGATTGGTAAATATCCAATTAAAGAAATGACTGAAAAACGGCTTGGTTTCTTGATGACTGGGCTTGAAATTGAGAATAAACGGTTAGAAGCAGTGGATTTTTCGCAGCAACCAACAGTGTTAGAAGTGAAGAATCTTTCTCTAAAAAATCAATATAATAACGTCAATTTTTCACTCAAGCAGGGAGAAATTATCGCATTAACAGGGTTGCTTGGGTCAGGTAGAACCGAGCTATGTTTAAGTCTATTTGGTATTACTCAACCTGACTCAGGTGAAATTTTAGTTGAAAATCAATCCGTGAGTTTTAAAACTAATCGTGATGCAATTGCACATAAAATTGCATATGTGTCAGAAGATCGTATGACGACAGGGTTGATTATGCAAGAGTCGATTCATCACAATATTATCTCAAGTATTTTCAGCAAAATTGCTAATAAATTTAATGTAATTGACCAACAAAAAGCCTATGGTTATAGCAATAAATTAATTGAATCATTAAAAATCAAAGTATCCGATTCTGATTTACCTGTGAATACCTTATCTGGCGGAAATGCTCAGCGAGTTTCTATTGCGAAATGGCTGGTAACAGATCCAAAGATTATTATTTTAGATTCGCCAACTATTGGGGTCGATATTGCCAATAAAGACGGTATTTTCCAAATTGTAAAATCCCTTTCTCAACAAGGTATTTCCGTGATTTTTGTTACCGATGAAATAGAAGAAGCATTTTATAACAGCCATCGAGTATTAATTATGAAAAAAGGCACCATTACGCATGAATTTATGCCAAATCAAACCACAGAAAAAGCGATTGAGGAGGTAATTTATGAAAACGCTCAATAATAAAATTTTATTTGCGACGATTTTAGTTTTATCTCTACTACTTTCATTTTTTACTAATGATTTTGCTACTATTGAAAATCTCTATGATGTAGTTAATAACTATACTATGTTGATGATTTTAGCCTGTGGGTTGTTTATTGTGCTCATTTCGGGAGGAATTGATATTTCTTTTCCTGCAATCACTATTATTTCGCAATATCTCATGATTTCGCTAATTTCAAAATATGATTTTGGTTTTTTAGGAGTATTCATTATTGCAAGTGCGGTCGGCATTTTACTCGGTTTTGTGAATGCGATTATCATTAATAAACTGAATGTACCTTCTATTATTATTACAATTTCTACTTTAAATATCTTTTATGGCGCACTGTTCTATTTAACCAAAGGGGTATGGTTATACGATTACCCAGAATGGTTTCAAGAAGAAATTATCTTCATTAAAGCTGTCACAGCAGATGATTTTGTGTATGGTTTATCTTTCCAAACGGTGATTGCAATTTTTGCTGTGGTTTTGACAGGGATTATTGTCAATAAGCTGAGTATTGGGCGCAAAATTTATGCTTTAGGTGGTAATCAAGATGCTACTTCACGAATTGGTTTTAATATCTTAAAACTGCATCTTTTTGCTTATGGTTATATGGGATTTATGGCTGGATTAGCTGGTGTAGTACAGGCTTATACTGTGCAATCTGTGGCTCCTAACTCGTTGCTTGGCTACGAATTAACTGTACTTGCTGCTGTAGTGTTGGGCGGAGCGAGTCTATCTGGTGGTAAAGGTACGCTAACAGGCACAATAATGGGTGTTGCATTATTAGCGATTATTCAAAATGGCTTGAATTTAATGAATGTATCATCTTACTGGCAAACTATTATTACGGGGATCATTATTATTGTCAGTATTAGTGCAACGGCATTAGGCCAGCGAAAAGGAGCGTAATTATGCGAATGGCAAAAGACAATTCAATTCAGTATTTAGGTATTCTATTTTTAGCCGCCATTATTATTTTTAGTGTGTTGATTCCTGACGTTTTCTGGTCAGTTGCAAATTTTCAATCAATGGCATCGCAAATTTCAGTATTAGGTATTCTTACATTAGCAATGGCTATTCCAATGATTACGGGTGGAATTAATTTATCAATTATTGCTAGTATGAATGCTTGTTCGCTCATAATTGCTTATTATGTCACTCAGCAAGATAGTAGCTTATATTTAATTCTTGGCTTAACTTTAAGTTTACTTTGCGCAGTTATGATTGGCTTATTTAATGGTGTATTGATTGCCTTTATTAAAGTGTCACCGATTTTAGCAACACTCGGTACAATGACGTTAATTAATGGTATCAATATTCTTTTAACCAATGGTTCGACGATTGCCAATTTCCCTGAATCGATTTTAAGTATTAACTCAATAGAAATTTTTTATATTCCATTGCCTGTATTACTATTTATTGTTTTAGCTGTAGTAGTTTGGTTTATTATGGAAAAAACAACTATCGGTAAATCAATCTATTTTATTGGTAATAATGAGAAAGCGACTTTGTATTCTGGGATTAATGTCAATAAATCAATTACTATTGTCTATGTCTTGTCTTCAATTTTATGTGTTTTTGCTGCAGTCATTATGATGTCAAAATTAAATTCTGCAAAAGCGTCTTATGGTGATTCCTATTTATTAATTTCAATTTTAGCTGCTGTATTAGGTGGCATTAACCCAGACGGTGGCAAAGGTAAAATTTTTGGTATTATTATTGCGTTAATTATTTTGCAAATGATTGAAAGCGGTCTAAATATGTTAGGAATTAGCAGCTATATTACAATGATTCTTTGGGGCGTGTTATTAGTTATGTTTATTTTCCTGCAAAAGAGCAAATTTCTTAAACCTTAATTGGGGGCAATTATGCAAAACGAAAAACAGCTCATTGATAATGGTCAAGTTGTTATTGGGATTGAACTTGGTTCAACTCGAGTGAAAGCCGTGTTAATTGATGAATATGGCATGATCTTGGCAACAGGTGGTGCTGATTGGGAAAATCGTCTTGTAGATTCGATTTGGACTTATCATCAAACTGAAATTTGGCAAAAACTACAAGATGCTTACCAAGATCTGCAAAAAACCGTAAAAGAAAAGTACCGCACTTCTGTTAGAACGGCTAAAGCCATAGGGATCAGTGGTATGATGCATGGTTATTTACCATTTGATAAAGCAGGTAATCAATTAGTCCCATTTAGAACGTGGAGAAATAATATTACATTACCAGCGTCAGAAACACTGACTAAATTATTTAATTACCCTATTCCTCAACGTTGGAGCATTGCGCATTTATATCAAGCAATGTTAAATAAAGAGGAACATCTGAATCAAATTAACTACCTTACGACGCTATCAGGTTATATCCATTGGCAATTAACTGGAGAGAAAGTATTGGGTATTGGTGATGCATCAGGCATGTTTCCTATAGATACTAATACTTTTAGTTATGACCGTACTATGCTGTCATTATTTGACCAGAATGTTGTTGAATTCGCGCTACCATGGAAGTTAGAGCATATCTTACCTAAAGTATTAGTTGCAGGTCAGAATGCAGGAAGGCTAACAAAAGAAGGGGCTTTATTACTTGATCCAACAGGTAATTTACAAGCAGGCATCCCGCTCTGCCCACCTGAAGGTGATGCTGGTACAGGAATGATCGCTACAAATTGTATTAAAGAAAAAACGGGTAATATTTCTGCAGGAACTTCTGCATTTGCCATGCTTGTGTTAGAAAAAGCACTTTCTCGAGCCTACTCTGAATTAGATATTGTGACCACACCTGCGGGTAAGTTAGTTGCTATGGCGCATGCAAATAATTGTACTTCCGATATTAATGCTTGGGTTAATTTATTAGGTGAAACCTTACAGGCATTTGGTATCAAAATTTGTACTGAAGAGTTATACCAAACATTATTTTTTGAAGCATTGAAAGGTGATCCAGACTGTGGAGGATTGCTTTCATATGGTTTCCATTCTGGGGAATACAATGTGGGTTTATCTGAAGGTTGCCCAATTTTTATTCACCCGACAAATGCGAAGTTTACTCTAGCAAATTTTATGCGAGTACATCTTTATACCGCTTTTGGTGCAATGAAGTTGGGAATGGATAT
This sequence comes from Pasteurella oralis, assembly GCF_042681465.1. Lineage (NCBI taxonomy): Bacteria > Pseudomonadati > Pseudomonadota > Gammaproteobacteria > Pasteurellales > Pasteurellaceae > Pasteurella > Pasteurella oralis. The sequence continues at coordinate 147,362 of NZ_JBHUFP010000025.1, read as the reverse complement.
CTTACGCGAGAAAGAGAAAGTTAATATTGATCATATTCTCGGTCATGGTGGTATTTTTAAAACTGAAAATGTCGCGCAAAAAATTCTGGCTTCTGCGCTTAATATTCCACTAGCCACCATGAATACGGCATCTAATGGTGGAGCATGGGGGATTGCATTGCTAGCGAATTTTTTACATAAAGGAAAGCAATACACATTAGAAGATTATTTGGAGCAAGATATTTTTAGCCAAACTAAAATGACTTTAGTTGAACCAGATGCTGTTATTGCAGAAGGTTATCAAACGTTTATACGCCATTACCAGAAAGGCATTCCTATTGTACAGACAGCACTTGATACAGGGATTACAAATTAAAATTGAGTTTAATGCGTCAATAAGGGTGATATTTTGGAGACTGCGTTTTAGAAGAACGCACGAACATGGATGTTCTCTTAATGAGCTTGTTTTATAACAGATAGACTCTATAGTACACGATACATTATTATTCATATAGTCAACAAAAGAGCGGTCGATTTTTCAGCTATTTTAATCTGATATTGAAATTGTGGTTATCATCCTCTTATTTATAAGCGCAAATGGATACTAGTGCTGCCTTAGGAAAATTATGAAAATATTGATTTTTCTTAATTTTCCTTCTTTATTTGAGCGAATTTATCATTTCACTGTTTTAAGCTTAAGAGTGCAAGTATTTAGCATAATTATTTATACACCATAATTAATGGCAAATAACTACAGACTGATATATTTACTAATTTTTATTTATTCTTCAAATAGTTGTAGAATATTAAGTGAGTAGAAATTGCCTTTCAAATAATCTTTTATTGATTCAATCACTAATGGGCTACGTTCGCATTGCCCTTCTTGTTGGATATAGTCATAAAATTCTGGCAAAGTTAACCAAAGACCACGAATAATGTCAGGATCTTGTGGTTTGATCTCTTGCCATTCATCTAGTTCAAGTGCAAAAGTAAAACGGATGAAATCTGTTTTAGTACGTGGAGCATGCCATTGATATATCTTAATCAAGTTTTGTATCTCAGCATTGATTCCTGTTTCTTCAAAAAGCTCACGTTTTGCTCCTTCTAATAAGGTTTCATTGCTCTCTAGATGACCAGCAGGTTGATTTAAGGTGAGTTTGCCATGTTCAAGTTCTTCTACAAATAAAAATTTGCCTTGACAATGTACGACACAAGCAAGAGTGACACTCGGTTTATACATATTAACTCCTTATTTTTATTGATACGTTATACAACAAGATTACTATTCTTTAACTCAAATTTAGCGTAGCCAGTAAAATTGAAAGTTAGATGAAGTAAAAAATCATTAGTAAAGGGATCGTATATAAGTAGAATTAGTAAGAAATTTGTTAGTAAGAAGTCACTTCGTTGATGTGCTACATACATAAATACTGGTAAGATAGAGAGTTTTCTTTTGTATTTATACTTAGGCGAAAACTCTCATTTTTATATCAAATTAGATATTATTTCATTCGAAAATTGGATTATTTTCTCATATCTAATAATTTATCTGCATTTTCTAATGTCACTTTTGTCCAAGGCACATCATAGCGTTTTGCTTTACCCTCTTGCCAATCCATTTGACCTTTATATTGCTGCCAAATATCAGACATTGGTGTATATTTTTCGCCAAGAACAGCTTTCATAGCAACATCAATTGAACCATGCATTTGACCACGAGCATCTTGTAAAATAGAGGTCATTTTTTGCTCTTTTACTGCATGAATTGCATCAGTAACACCATCAACACCTGCAATAGCAAAATTTTTCACATCTAGCCCTGCACCTTGAATTGCTTCAATAGCGCCTAATGCCATTTCGTCATTTTGCGCAATAACACCGTTAATTTTACCACGGTGTTTTTGTAACCAGTTTTCCATTAATGGCATAGCTTCTGCACGAGACCAGTTAGCGGTTTTACGCTCTAAAATTTTAATATTGCCTTCACCACATTCTGCGATTGCTTTTTCATTTCCTTGACCACGTTGAATTTCACCAGATCCCCCTTTTGGTCCTTCGATAATGACAACATTTCCTTTACAACCCATTTTTTCTAATACAGCTTTTGCTTCTAAGTAGCCGCCTTCGACATCGTCTGAGACAACTTCACTTGTCATTTTATCTGTATTTAAACGCGCATTAGTGACAATAACAGGAATATTAGCTTGATTTGCCATTGTAACAACATCAATGTTGGCTTCATAATCCATTGGGTTAATAATAATGGCATCAGTTTTCGTTTGAATTGCTGTTTCGGCCTGGTTATTTTGGACTAATGGATCATAACGCCCATCATAAATGGTTAATTTCGCCAGCCCTTGTTGAACAGCAGGATGCTCTTTAGCGGCCTTTTCCATTAATTGTACAAATTCCGCTTTCATTCCATACATCAAAATGGAGATTTTAACGGGTTGCTGTTCTTGCGCAGCGACACCCGAAGCAACCGCTAATGCCAATGTGGAGAGGAATAATTTTTTCATAAGGATACTCCTTTTTTGTTGGGTTTAGTTATTTAGAGTTTACTTTGTATAGATTGATAAAGTCTTTAGTATTACTATCGACGTTGTTTTCTTGATGGGTCAAGCATTACGGCGACGACAATTAAGATACCTTTAATAAGCTGTTGATAGTAGGATTGCACACCCAGTAGATCTAGACCGTTATTGAGTACACCAATAATTAAAATACCGAAGAATGTACCCATTAAAGTTCCTACTCCACCAATCATACTTGTACCACCGATAACAACGGCAGCAATTGCATCAAGTTCATAGGCTGTCCCTGCGTTAGTCTGCGCTGAACCTGTTCGTGCTGTTAAGACTAAACCTGCAATTGCGGCTAAGATGCCACATAGGGTATAAACTGTGACTTTAATTTTGAAAACATTAATTCCAGATGTTCTAGTACTTTTTTCATTCCCTCCTACCGCATAGACATAACGTCCAAATGGCATTTTGTTGAGAATAATCCAAGAAAAGATGAAAATGAGGAAGAAAATGACAACTGGCACAGGAATTGCATCAAAAAGATAGCCATTACCTAACCAACGAAAATTGCTATTCAGTTGTGAAACTGGGTTACCATCTGTTGAAAGTAAAGTTAAACCACGAGCAACAGAAAGCATTCCCATAGTAACGATGAAAGGTTGGAGATTATATTTTGAGATAATCGTACCATTAATAAATCCGCAAAGCGCCCCGATTCCAACTGCAATCAAAATAGGTAGCCATATTGCAGATGTGGTATCACCTATAGCAAGGCTACCTGTAGTAGCAAATCGTGCAGCAATAATGCCAGCTAATGCAAGTACTGCGCCGACAGAAAGATCGACCCCAGCTGTGATAATGACGAAAGTCATCCCTATTGCTAGAATACCATTGATAGACACTTGACGCAGAATGATCATGGCATTGTCTTTAGTCAGGAAATAATTATCTGTCCAGTAGCCTTGGGAAACGGCAATTTGTCCTGCAATTGCGATAATGATACAAAGTGCGATAAATGCAATAATAATGCCGTATTGGTTGAGTGATTTTAAATTATTTGTCATAGATTACTCCTTGTGCTTCCGTCCTACACCGCTAAATTCATCAATTTTTGTTGTGTTAATTCATGATGTTCTAAAACACCTGAAATTTTTCCATTTCTTAATACGATAACTCGGTCGCACATGTTGATAATTTCAGCCAATTCAGATGAAACCATGATGATTCCTTTACCAGTAGAAACAAAGTCAGACATAAAATGATAAATCTCTCGTTTAGCACCTACGTCAATTCCGCGAGTAGGTTCATCAAGTAGCATAATTTCAGGTTCTAGTAATGCCCAACGACCTAAAATCACTTTTTGTTGGTTGCCTCCACTTAAATTAATCACTTTTTGGTGCTGGTGTGGGGTTTTTACATTAAATTTTTGAATCATTTCTTCCACTCGTTTACGCCCTTGCTTTTCTTGGATAAAACCAAATTGACATATATCAGAATAAGAAGAAATATTGATATTTTCATTAATTGAGCGGCAGAGAATGAGTCCCGTATCACGACGATCCTCAGTACAGTATGCAATCCCCATATTGATAGCATTTTGTGGTGAATGTTTTGTTAATTTCTGTAATTTTAGTGATATTTGACCACTTGTTGGTTGTTGTAATCCAAAGATTAAATCAAGAATTTCACTGCGCCCCGAACCAACTAGACCATAAATACCGAGAATTTCACCTTTTCTTAATTGAAGATTGATATTTGTTAATTTATCTCTCCAATTTATGTTATTCATCGATAATAGGATTTCTTCTTCGGGCACATTATTTTTTATAAATTCCTTGCCTAGCTCAGTGCCTACAATGTGTTCAATTAATTTTTCCCTAGAAATTTCATTGATTGCACCTTCACAAATATAAGTACCATCACGAAAAACGGTATAAGTATCCGCAATTTGGAAAATTTCAGATAAACGGTGGCTGACATAGATAATTCCTTTGCCTTGTTCTGCCAATGTTTTGAGAGAAGAGAACAGTTTTCGTGCATCTTCTTCACCAATTGCTGAGGTTGGTTCATCCATGATTATAATGTTGGCATTGGCGTGAGAAAGTGCTTTAGCTATTTCGACTAATTGTTGTTCCGCAACACTTAAATCGCGAACTTTTTTGGTAGCGAGTATCGTGTTAAATCCCAAAGAGTCGAGGTGAGTCTGTGCTTGCTTATTCAGTGTTGGAAAATCAACAAAACCTAGTTTTTTCGGTTCACTGCCTAAATAGATGTTTTCTGCTACTGTAAGATCAGGAATTGAGCTTAATTCCTGTTGTACAATTGCGATACCCGCATCTAACGCTTGTCTCGGGTGAGTAAAATTTACTTTTTTTCCATTAACAAAGATTTCACCCGCATCATGTTGAATAAACCCCATCAGAATACTTAAAAAGGTTGATTTTCCTGCGCCATTACCCCCACAAAGTGCATGAATTGATCCTTTTTTGAGTAAGAATTCAACATTTTTTAGGGCTACAACTTCACCGAATGCTTTTTTGACGCCAGATACTTCAAGGAGATTTTCATCGCAAGAATGAATAGATGAAAAAGTCATACTTATTTCTCCAAATAGTATTTATTTAGTAATGAAAGATAATTGATATAAATTGTTTGATATTGTTTAACGTTTTCTGTTTTTGGTATTGTTAATGTTTGCTCATCAAGTGTGACAAATTGGTCACAAAGTTGAACAAGTTGAGTTTGTTTTTCATGTTCATTGAGCGATTTATTTTGGATTCCTATTACCCAAGCGGCTTGGATTGCAGCCCCTAGGGCAGCTGCTTCAGCATAACTTAAACAGATGATTGGACAATTCATTACATCTGCAACAATCTGGCGCCAGACCGCACTTTTCGCTCCTCCGCCAATCAAGCGAATTTGTGTTGGCGTTATGTTGGCTTGAGAGAATAAATCCAAACCATAGCGTAATGAAAAAGTTGCTCCTTCCAATACGGCTCTTATCAGATTATTTGGCGTGAAATTCGTTGCATCCAATCCTGCAATAATTGCTTTAGCATTTGGTAGATTTGGTACACGTTCTCCATTAAAGAAAGGAAGCACTGTTACCCCTTCAGCACCAATTGGTGCACTTTCAATTGCTTGGTTGAATTGAGTAAGATCTTGTTCAAACAGATTTTGTACAAGACTTGTTGCAGATGTGATATTCATCGTACAGATTAAAGGTAACCAACCATGAGTCGATGCACAGAAATTAGCAATCAATTCTGAAGCAGGAGAAATAGGTTGATTAGCAAAACCAAACAAGGTACCAGACGTTCCAAGGCTCATTGTGATGATTCCCTGTTGGACATTACCTGTACCTATTGCCCCCATCATGTTATCGCCACCGCCTGCTGCAACAAGAGTGGACGGAGATATACCTAGAATTTCAGCCACTTCAGACTGAACGGTTCCGATGATTTGATCATATTTCACCAGTTGCGGCAGTGCTTGACGTAAATGATCACTTGTATCAATAGTATTGATTGCACGTTCACTCCAACAGCATTTGCGTACATCGAATAACCCTGTGCCTGAAGCATCGCCATTTTCCATTACTTTCCGACCAGTTAGCCAGAAGTTCAGATAATCATGTGGGAGTAAAATACAATCTAATTTTTGCCAAGCTTCGGGGTGATATTTTTTTAGCCAAAGAATTTTAGAGGCGGTATAACCTGTGGAAATGACTAACCCTAATTCCGAAAGAGAAGCGGATTTTCTACCTAATTTCTCTAGAATCTCTTCATTTTCTAAGCTAGTTTCAGTATCACACCATAATTTTGCGGGTATTAGTACATCACCATGTTTATCTAATGCAACAAGTCCATGTTGCTGCCCTGAAACTGCAATGCCAGAGATCAATTTAGGATTGATTTGAGCATTTTGTGTTGCCTTGTGGAAAGCTGATATTAATGCATCGATCCACCATTGTGGTTCTTGTTCTCGCTTACCATTAGCCTCACTAATCAAATGATGTTTAGCTTGTCCTTCGCCAATAATTTTCTTTGATACAGTGTCAATTAAGATAACTTTAGTGCTTTGTGTACCACAATCAATACCCGCATAAATACTCATAGTACTACTCCATTTCAATAATAATTTTTACATCATTTGGATTACCAGCGGCAGCACGATCAAATGCCTCAATAGCATCTTTAAATTTATACACTTTAGAAATGAGTGGTTTTAAATTTAGTTTTCCTGAGGCAATTAAGCGGATAGTACGTGGGTACATGTTGACGTAGCGGAAGATAGTTTTAAACGTAATTTCTTTCGCTTGAGCGGATACAATATCGACTTTGGCTGGCTCAATTGGCATGCCAACTAATACGGCAGTTGAACCAGGTGCCATGTATTGTGTCATGTTAACAATGACAGGTTTTGCACCGCTGCATTCAAATAGAATGTCAACTCCCATACCATCAGTCATTTCATGAACTTTGGCGAGCAGATCCGTTGTTTTGCTATTAACAGCGTGAATTCCTTGGTATTGTCCTGCAATTTGTAATTTTGTATCTGCGATATCAGCAATGATCACTTCCGCGCAGCCACCAGCAAGCGCGGATAGTGCGGTGAGAATACCGATAGGACCTGAACCAATAACTAATGCGATATCACCAGGTTTAATTCCTGCTTTAGTGGCGGCTTGCATACCAATAGCTAGGGGCTCTACCATTGCGCCTTCGGCAAAGCTGAGATGATCTGGAATTTTAAAAGTAAAGGCTGCTGGGTGGATAACGCGCTCTTTTAAGCAACCATCAATAGGCGGCGTTGCCCAAAAACGTACTTCGGGATCAAGGTTATAAAAGCCAGAGCGAGATTGAATTGATGAAAGATTTGGGATACCAGGTTCCATACAGACGCGATCACCAACTTTCAAATGTGTTACGTTTTTGCCTACTTTTGTCACGATACCTGAAGCTTCATGACCTAGAATCATTGGTTTTTCAACAATAAATGGTCCAATACGTCCATGTTGGTAATAATGCACATCACTGCCACAGATACCGACAGTGTGGATCTTGATTTCCACATCGTTATCAGTGAGAACTGCGGTTTCTTCAACATCGCGGATGTATAGTTTACCTGAATCAAGAACTAACGATTGCATATAAATGCTCCTTTTTTATCATTAAAAAGATTTAATTAACATTTTTTGACAAGATATCATCTTTTTAAAAGAAAAAACGTGATTTACTTCACAACATCAATACTTCAGTTGTGTTAGGACAATAATTGCGCAAAAATTTATTTTCTTACCGCTAAAATATACTTAAAATTTAATAAGTTAAGAAAATATATCCTGCCCTTTAATTCTGTGATTAAGTAAGAGTAGAGATTAGAAAAGCGTTAGCGGTGTTTTTAAGAGAGGATAAAACAGATTGAGAGTGGTGCTTTTTTAAACAGTTAACTGAAATCAAATATTGAATTCAAATAATATTTATGACTGATGAATATTGTCGTATCCAATAAGGAATACGCCCTATTTCTTTCACTAATTTATATGCCTACTATTGAGGGTTGATTAGTAAAATGATGTAATAACTTTTACTTTTTGAAAGTATAGGCAATTAAGTAAAATAAATTAGTGACGTAATTAAACCTTAAAATAATTAGAGTATAGTATGGAAAATGTGCGTTTAAACAAGGTGACTTTAGAACATATCGCATTAGCAGCAGGTGTGAGTAAGATTACAGTATCTAGAGCGCTGTCTTTTTCAGATAAAGTGAAAGAAGACACTCGGGATAAAATTTTACAAATAGCAGAAGGATTAGGTTATTTCCCTTCTCGTATTCGCCAAAATACTATAAAGAAAAATTTAATTGGAATTATTAATCCAAATATGAGTAATCCTTTTTTTGGTGAGTTAGCTAAAATAATGACAAAAATATCATTAGATTTAAATCATGATATTTTAATGTTTGATTCTTATGAATCTCAAGAAATAGAAGAACATTCTGTTAGACGCTTAATTGAATATAATGCAAAAGCGATCATTTTGTCCGCTATTTCTACTGATAAAGATTATAAGCCAAGTTATATTGAACAATTAGAAAAACTTAATATTCCGGTAATTTTACTCGACAGGGAACTAGGCGAAGGGAGATATAGCGGTATTTATATAGATAATATAAATTGTGGAGAAGTTGCAGCAAATTATATTAATAAAAATCAATATGATGAGATTGTTGTTGTGGCAGGACCTAAAAATTCAAATGTTTCAATGGAACGGCTGAATGGCTTTTTAGGTTCAGTAAAACATAAGAATAAAGTAAATGTGATACATGCTGATTTTTTTATTGATGAAGCATATTTTGCCGTAAAGAAAATACTCGCTAATAATACAAAATATTACGGATTTGTTGGCTTGAATAATCAAATTTCTTTAGGCATATTAAAGGCTTGTTTAGAGCAACATTTAGTTTACAAACAACATTTTGATTTGTTTAGTATTGATCATTTACCTTATTCTGAAAATTATGGTTTTAATATCTCTTGTGTTAACCATAATTTATATGAAATGGCTTATCAGGCGATTAATATGGCAATTCGTGCAATTACCAAAGAGAATAGCAACTTATCGAAAATAATTGTGAGAAGTAATGTCGTTGAATATTAATAATGAATCGAGTAAATAAGTTAATAACATCATCAACTTAGGTGGATTTTGAGTTAAAGAAAAGGTAGATTTTTTTGTTTCTTATTTCAGTAATCTTGGTATTAATCATACAATACATTGGTTTTATCATGTACAAAATAAGCAAACTTAGTATTTTAAGCGCAGATGTTATACTGTTATTTTCTTAGTTTTAGTCGTTGATAAAGTGCGGTCAGTTCTTGTTCAGAAATAACACGATATTCACCCTGTGCTAAATGAGTTAAGTCAAATAGTGCGATTTGATAACGAATTAAACGTAAGGTTGGGAAACCAATATGTGCAGTCATTCGGCGTACTTGACGATTACGTCCTTCACAAATTTTGATTTCCAGCCAGCTAGTTGGACTATTTTTGCGTTCACGAATTGGGGGATGGCGCGCCCATAACCAATTTGGCTGCGAAACTAACTGCACTTTAGCAGGCTGGGTTTGACCATCATTGAGTGCTATGCCTTGGCGTAATTTGTCTAAATCTGTCTCTTGTGGAATACCTTCTACTTGTACCCAATAAGTTTTTTCTGTTTTGAATTTGGGGTCAGCAAGGCGATGCTGAATTTCCCCGTTATTAGTCAGCAAAACTAAGCCTTCACTGTCGCGATCTAAACGTCCCGCTGGGTAAATATGTTGGATGGGAATAAAGTTTTTTAATGTCGTACGTCCATTTCCATCACTAAATTGAGTTAGGACATCATAAGGTTTATTAAACAATACCACTTGTGTTTCAGCAAAACTGACCGCTTTTTTTTCACGTGGACGTACAATGTTTTTGTTTGCTCGAGGGGCTTTTTTTACGTTTACATGGAGAAGTGATGTGGTTTTGTGTTTTGAAGTATGATGTTGGCTTTTTGCTGTAAATTTTATTGGCATAGAAAAAAATGTATTTAAGTTTGAAAATGGGATCTAGATCGAAAAACGAAGAAATTTTTTAACAATTTTTTAATAAGTGCTTGCGAACTTTGTTTAGTTCCAATAGCTTTGTAAAGATAATCTCGTTCGATCGAGTGTTTATACTATCATAGGCAACAGAATAAGGAAGAAATGATATGCAATCAAAAGTCGTTATCCCACAAGGTGAAAAAATTCAACTTGATGCCAAAGGTGCATTAGTGGTGCCAAATCACCCAATTATTCCATTTATTGAAGGTGATGGGATTGGCGTTGATGTTACACCTGCAATGCAAACGGTCATTGATGCAGCTGTAGAAAAAGCCTATGGTGGTGATCGTAAAATTGCATGGATGGAAATCTATGCAGGTGGTAAAGCTAATGCGGTGTACGGGGAAAATACGTGGTTGCCTGATGAAACGATGGCATTTATTCGTGATTATCATGTCGCAATTAAAGGACCTTTAATGACACCAGTCGGTGGGGGGATTCGCTCATTAAATGTGGCAATGCGTCAAGGTTTAGATTTATATAATTGCTTACGTCCGATTCGTTATTATGAAGGGACACCAAGCCCAGTAAAACATCCAGAATTAGTCGATATGGTGATTTTCCGTGAAAATTCAGAAGATATTTACGCAGGTGTGGAATGGGTAGCGGGTTCGCCTGAGGCGAATAAAGTGATCGAATTTTTACAAAACGAAATGGGGGTGAAGAAAATTCGTTTTACAGAAGATTGTGGCATTGGAATCAAACCTGTTTCTAAACAAGGTACTCAACGTCTAGTGCGTGCTGCCTTACAATATGTGATTGATAATGACCGTGAGTCTTTAACGCTTGTACATAAAGGTAACATTATGAAATTTACTGAAGGGGCATTTAAAGAATGGGGTTATGAAGTCGCGAAAGAATTTGGTGCCGAATTGTTAGAGGGCGGTCCGTGGATGAAGCTCACTAATCCAAAAACAGGCAGAGAAATCATTATCAAAGACAGTATTGCAGATGCATTTTTACAAGAAATTCTACTTCACCCAACGGATTATGATGTTATCGCAACTTTAAACTTAAATGGTGATTATATTTCTGATGCTTTAGCTGCACAGGTCGGTGGAATTGGTATTTCTCCTGGTGCGAATATTGGTGCAGAGGCAGCAATTTTTGAAGCGACTCATGGTACGGCACCGAAAATTGCAGGACAGGATAAAGGCAATCCAGGCTCATTAATTTTAAGTGGTGAAATGATGTTACGTCATTTAGGCTGGATTGAAGCGGCAGATTTAGTTGTAAAAGCAGTATCAAAAACTATTGCGGATAAAACCGTCACTTTCGATTTTGCTGAAATGTTAGAGGGGGCAAAATTGCGCACAACTTCTGAATTTGCGCGAGATATTGTGGCGAATATGTAATCTATCTTTTGTGCAATACAAGCCCCATTATTCTATTGAGTAATGGGGTTTTGTTATCCATGTTTGTTAAAATTTAGCGTAATTTGTGGGAGAAAATGCGGTATTTTTTCTAATTTCGCGGTAAACTATCTACTTTGTTATTAACTGGCTGAGAATCTATGCGTTTATTTATTTTTTTATTAGTCGCTGTGTTATTGCTATTCCAATATGATTTCTGGTTTGGCAAAAATGGCTATGTGGATTACAAACAAACTGCACAGCAAATAGCCCAGCATAAACAAGAAAATGAGCAACTTTCACAGCGTAACCAAGTAATTGCGGCAGAAATTAAAGATTTAAAACAAGGCGTGGAAGCCATTGAAGAACGGGCGAGATTTCAGCACGACATGGTCAAATCTGATGAAATTTTTTATCATATTGTGAAAGAGCATAAATAATGAGCCAAGTTATCCCGCGTAAAATTGTTGCTGTTGTGCCCGCCGCTGGTGTTGGTAGTCGTATGCAAACGACAAAACCTAAGCAATATCTTGAAATTCAAGGTAAAACCATTTTAGAACATACGCTGTCCGTCTTATTAAGTTATCCACAGATTGAACTCGTCATTTTAGCTATTGCGCCGAATGATCCCTATATTTCTACGCTGTCTTTTTTAAATCACCCTAAAATTCAAGTGATTGAGGGGGGCGAAAATCGGGCAGATTCTGTACTAAATGGGTTACGCGCAGTTTCTTATCAGCAACAAAGTGCATCGCAACGTTCAGCAGATTTATGGGTTATGGTGCATGACGCTGCTCGTCCTTGTTTGACGCATCAAGACTTAGATAAGTTAATGCAAATTGAAGATCAACATGGCGCAATTTTAGCGATTCCAGCTACGGATACAATTAAGCGTGCATTGCCAAATCAACAAATTAAACAGACGGAAGATCGGAGTGAACTTTGGCTGGCGCAAACACCACAGTTCTTCCCATTAGATGTGTTAATGCAGGCATTAGAACAAGCATTTGTACAGGGTAAACAAGTGACAGATGAGGCTTCAGCAATGGAATTTGCTGGATATCGACCGCACTTAGTGGCAGGGCGTAGTGATAATATTAAGGTGACACGTCCCGAAGATTTAGCTTTAGCAGAATTTTATTTAACCAGAAAAGCACAGTAAGAGAAGATAAAATGAATATTCGAATTGGTCATGGCTTTGATGTTCACGCTTTTGGTGGTGAAGGTCCAATTATTATTGGCGGAGTGGCAGTACCTTATGAAAAAGGGTTGTTGGCTCATTCTGATGGTGATGTGGCATTGCATGCTTTAACCGATGCACTGCTTGGGGCGGTCGCATTAGGGGATATTGGTAAACTGTTCCCAGATACTGATATGCAATATAAAGGGGCAGATAGCCGTGGTCTATTGCGTGAGGCTTATCGCCAAGTGCAAGAACAAGGTTATCAAGTTGGTAACGTTGATGTCACGATTATTGCGCAAGCGCCTAAAATGCGTCCATATATTGATGCAATGCGTGCTGCTATTGCACAAGATTTGGCTTGTGATATTGAGCAAGTGAATGTCAAAGCAACAACGAGCGAAAAATTAGGCTTTACAGGACGTGGTGAGGGAATTGCTTGTGAAGCGGTGGCTTTAGTGATTAAAGCCTAATTTTTTAACCGTCTGGCGGTTAACCGCTGTTTTAATGATGAAATAAAAAGGTAAGGGCGAACAAGTAGGTTCGCCTTTACTTATACAACATGAATTAAGGAACACATGGAACTTGCTTATTTACAGCACCTGCAAGGAGAAATTGCAGAAAAACAGACCGCACTTTTGAAAGCAGAATGTGCTGATTTTATTGTAAAAGAACATTTGGGTTATGAAATGACAGGTGAGGGTGAATTTGTTGTAGTCAAAATACGTAAAACGGATTGCAATACCTTATTTGTTGGCGAGAAATTGGCACAATTTGTTGGCATTTCTGCTCGCTATATGGGGTATGCAGGCTTAAAAGATCGTAAAGCTGTTACCGAACAATGGTTTTGTTTACACATGCCCGGTCAACCAACACCAGATTTTAGCCAGTTTCAAGTAGAAGGTGTGGAAATTTTAGCTGTGACTCGTCACAACCGGAAGATTCGTACGGGCAGTCTTGATGGTAATTATTTTGAAATCTTGTTGCGTGGTGTTCAAGCGACTGACGCACTTAAAGTGCGGTTAGAAAATGTGAAAAAATGGGGTTTTCCAAATTATTTCACCGAGCAACGTTTTGGGCGTGATGGACATAATCTTACACAGGCGTTACGCTGGACGAAAGGGGAAATTAAAGTGAAAGAACGTAAGAAACGTAGCTTTTATCTTTCTGCCGCACGTAGCGAAGTGTTTAATTTAGTGGTATCAGAACGTATTAAATTACAGTTTGTTCAACAAGTGTTGCCTGGTGATATTTTACAACTACAAGGCTCACATAGTTGGTTTCAAGCCAATGAAAATGAAGATTTTGCTGCGCTACAAGTGCGCTTAGAAAATCAAGATATTTTATTAACTGCGCCTTTAATTGGTGAACAAAACTTGCCTGCGACAGTGCTTGAAAATCAATTGGTTGAACAACATCAAGTCTTGTTAAAGTTGATGGCACAAGAACACATTAAAGCAGCTCGTCGCCCAATCTTAATGCAGCCACAGGATTTGTGGTGGGAATTTGTCGAGCAAGGTTTGAAACTGTACTTTTATTTACCAGCAGGGAGCTATGCTACGGCATTAGTTAGAGAGTTAGTCAATGTAAAAGAAGCGTAATATTACGGTATATTGGTCTGTCAAATAAACAGGAATTGAGAGAAAAAGGATAAAACATAATGAGAATTTTACTTAGCAATGACGATGGTATTCATGCCGAAGGGATTCAGATACTTGCGCGTGAATTACGTAAATTTGCCGATGTTACCGTAGTGGCACCCGATCGTAACCGCAGTGCTGCATCCAGTTCACTGACTTTAGTTGAGCCATTACGTCCATTGCATTTACCCAATGGTGATTATTGTTTAAATGGTACGCCTGCTGACTGTGTTTATTTAGCATTAAATGGCTTTTTATCAGGGCAAGTCGATTTAGTCGTTTCTGGTATTAATGCAGGTGCGAATTTAGGTGATGATGTGCTTTATTCAGGTACAGTTGCCGCCGCGTTAGAAGGGCGTTATTTAGGGTTGCCTGCCATTGCTGTTTCTTTAAATGGTCGTCAACATTATGAAACTGCTGCACGTGTTGTATGTGAATTAATTCCAAAGTTACACGGGCGGATTTTAAAGAGTCGTGAAATCATGAATATTAATGTGCCAGATGTTCCTTATGAGCAATTGAAAGGAATTAAAGTATGCCATTTAGGTTATCGTGCTTCGGCGGCAGAAGTCGTGAAACAACGTGATCCGCGTGGTGAAGCGATTTATTGGGTTGGTCCAGCAGGCTTGGCTGAAAATGAACAAGAAGGGACCGATTTTTATGCCGTCAAAAATGGTTATGTTTCGTTAACACCAATTCAAGCAGATATGACGGCTTATCATTCGTTGCAATCTTTACAAGTTTGGTTAGAAAGTGAATAATGATACGTTTTTGATTATTTTTTAGGAAGGTGTAGGTTGAAAATTTTCGGTGCAATGTATGATAAAACGATGGCATGGTCACAGCACCGTTATGCGACGTTTTTTCTTTCTTTTACGAGCTTTATTGAAGCTATCTTTTTTCCTATTCCGCCAGATGTGATGTTGATTCCGATGTCAATGTCAAAGCCCCAAAGTGCACTCAAATTTGCGATCTATACGGCATTAGCTTCGGTACTTGGTGGTGCAATTGGTTATGGGTTAGGCTATTATGCATTAGATTTTGTACAGCATTATGTGCAGCAGTTTGATTATCAACAGCATTGGGATACCGCAATTTCTTGGTTTGAAAAATGGGGAATATTAGTAGTATTTGTCGCTGGCTTTTCACCTATTCCCTACAAAGTTTTTACTATTTGTGCTGGTGTGATGCAAATGGCATTCTTGCCATTTTTGCTTACTGCATTTATTTCAAGGGCTGCGCGTTTTATATTAGTTGCAAAACTTGCTGCTTGGGGTGGTGAGAAATTTGCTGACAAATTACGTCGTTCAATTGAGCTTATCGGTTGGTCAGTAGTTGTTTTAGCAGTGCTGGCTTATGTTATTTTGAGATAATTTAAGGTTAAAAATGAATAAATTACTTTTATTGTTGTCTATGATTTTAGTGCTGGGCGCCTGTACAATAAATGTCCAAGATGAAAATGCGTTAACTCCTGGCATGATGGAGCCTGTTTCAGGTACGGGTGCTGTAGAAGGCGGTAGTTGGCTACCAGAAATTACAAAACATTAATTAAAAAATTTAAAATAAGAAAGAGGAAACTAGCAAATGAAAAAGTCGTTTTTACTTTTGCCTATCAGTATTGCGGTGTTGGCAGCTTGTAGTTCAAATGCACCAGCACCTGTAGAAAGTGTTGATGGCACATTAACACCAGGTATTATGCAGCCCGTTGACCCAGCTAATGGGGGAGCTTGGGAACCTCAAATTCAGCAACAAAATACGATGCCAACGGGAATGGGACAACCAACCTATCAACCAACTTCACCAGCCAGCCAGCCTATAACGACTTCATCGCATTTTGATATTCCTCGTGATCCTGTGACCAATCAACCTGATTATAGTAAGATCGTACGTGGTTCTTATAAAGGGGATGCTTATACTGTACGTAAAGGCGACAGTATGTACTTAATTTCTTATATTTCAGGTCTTAGTGTTAAAGAAATTGCGGCATTAAATAATATGTCTGAGCCTTATACTTTGAGTACAGGTCAAGTGTTAAAAGTATCAAATAGTAATAATACCTACCAACCGAGTTCTGTTACACCGACCGCTGCGGGGGCAGCAACACCAAGTGTAAAGCCAGTAAGCCAGGACTTTAAGATCCCGCGTAACCCAAACGATAATCGTCCAGACTATAGCAAAATAGATAAAGGTTTTTATAAAGGCGAGACTTATACGGTACGTAAAGGCGATACCATGTATTTGATCGCCTATATTTCAGGGTTAGATGTAAAAGAGCTTGCTGCACTGAATAATATGTCTGAACCATACCGTCTAAGTGTTGGACAAACTTTACGTGTATCTAATGGCAAAACGGTAACGCCACAACCTGTGACGCAGCCTGTTGTGCCACCAGTGACGCAATCAAAAACAACAGAGGTAACATATACACCAGGTCCACATGGTACACAATATGGATCTGATGGCACTATTATTGGACCAATTAAATCTGGTGTTAGCACAGGTACTACAGCCACTCCACAACCTAAACCTGTTACTCAACCTGTTGTTGACTCACCAGTTTCTGTACCAGTACCAACAGGGGCTAAACAAGTAGTGTCTAATATTGCATGGCAATGGCCAACTAAAGGGAATATTGTGCAAGGTTTCTCTACTGCTGATGGGGGAAATAAAGGCATTGATATCGCTGGTTCTCGTGGTCAAGCGGTTAATGCCGCAGCAGCCGGTCGTGTTGTGTATGCTGGAAATGCCCTGCGTGGTTATGGTAATTTAATTATTATTAAACATAATGATGATTATTTAAGTGCTTATGCACATAATGAAAGCATTTTAGTGAAGGATCAGCAAGAAGTTCGTGCTGGACAACAAATTGCTAAAATGGGGAGCTCTGGTACAAATAGTGTGAAATTGCACTTCGAAATTCGTTATAAGGGTAAATCTGTTGATCCGGCTCGTTATTTACCAAAACGTTAATCAAGCATATTTAAATATCACTGCACCTGGTTTAAGGTGCAGTTTTTTTATTGTCGACTAAAAACGATATTCTCTAGAAGTAGGTTTTTACACGGTTAACCAAAAAGTGACTGGTCCATCATTGGTTAAACTCACTTGCATATCCGCAGCAAATTGCCCTGTTGCTGTATTGATTTTTTCTGCACATTTTTGGGCAAAGTACTGATATAACTCATTGGCAAGCGTAGGAGGTGCACCGTTTGAAAAGCTTGGCCTTAAACCTTTGTGGGTATCTGCAGCTAACGTAAATTGAGAAACGACTAAAATTTCACCATTAATTTGTTGGACATTTAAATTCATTTTGCCTTCATTATCACTGAAAACCCGATAGTTAAGCACTTTTTCTACTAAGCGTTCTGCTTTGGCTTTATCGTCTTGTTTTTCTACGCCAAGTAATACTAATAAGCCTTGTCCTATTTCTCCGATAGTTTGTGTCTCAACTACGACTTTTGCCTGTGTGACACGCTGAATTAATGCGATCATTGTTCTTCCTTCATTTGTGCGATTTTGTGTTGGCTATCTTTTATGGCTGTCATTTCCGTTAACACAGCAGACAGTTGTGCACCCAGTAAAACAACAACCCAACTTAATTGAATCCATAACAACATGATAGGTAAAGTCGCCATTGCTCCATAGATTAATTGATATGAGGGGAAGGTCGTGATGTACCAAGTAAAGGCTTGCTTACCTAGTGTAAAAAAGAAAGCGGCAACTAATGCACCTGCCGCAGAATGGCTCATTTTGACTTTCTTATTAGGCACAACCGCATAAATTAGTGTGAAAATGAGCCAAGTGAGTAAGAATGGCACAAAGCTGAGTATTTTTAAACCAAAGGGCAGTGTTAAATCAGAATCAATAAATTCTGTCACATAGGTACTAACATAAGTACTCACCCCAATACTGGCACCAATTAATAAAGGACCAAAGGTCAAAATTAGCCAATAAATAGCAATCGAAAAGACTAAGGGACGCGTGCTGCTATCATGCCAAATCGAATTCAGCGTACGATCAATGGAATTGATTAACATCAGTGCGACGGCAACTAAACTGATGACACCTATTGCACTCATTTGTTTGGAGTTAGTCACAAATTCATCAATATATTGCCCGACTGTATCACTGGCTGAGGGGGCAAAGTTATTAAAGATAAAGGTTTTGAGTTCGTCTGTGACTTCATTAAACACCGGAAATGCAGAGAATACCGAGAAGACCACCATGATTAATGGCACAATGGCCAACATCGTACTATAAGTTAAATAACCTGCTGCTTGCGTTAACTTATTTTGTTGGAAGCGACAAAAGAACGTTTTAAAAAATAAGATAATACTTTTAAATGGGTTTTTCACAGTAAACCTCCGCAACAATGTTTAAATTTTTTGCCTGAGCCACAAAGACAAGGTTGTTTCATCGTAGGTAAATTGACAGTTGGATCAACAAAATACCAGCGGGTTGCAATGTTGACGAAAAGAGAATGCTCATAATGTGCTTGTTTTCCTTCAGCAGTCACAAAAAAAGCATTAAATTCAACCTTACTATGTTGTTTGGAAAGAGATTGATGTTTGATCACCTCTAGTCCTAGCCATTGAGT
The DNA here is from genome assembly GCF_042681465.1 of Pasteurella oralis. Taxonomy (NCBI): domain Bacteria; kingdom Pseudomonadati; phylum Pseudomonadota; class Gammaproteobacteria; order Pasteurellales; family Pasteurellaceae; genus Pasteurella; species Pasteurella oralis. The sequence goes on along the minus strand of NZ_JBHUFP010000025.1, from coordinate 128,453 downwards.
TGTTTGCGCCCATTGTCGTAAAACAGAGAGATCTAACAACGCCTGTTGGCTAGGGACAGTGGTTGCAGCAATATACTCGATGTTGTTTAATGTATAGGCACTATAGCGCGAACGCATTAGTTGCTCTGCGTTATGTGGAAACTGTTGATATAAATGAAAAGGCTCACAGCAACCTTGATAGGTTTGCCCTGATTGACAGGGACAAAGTGCGGTCGATTTTTCAGTCATTTTAATACATTACTGTCATTTAAAGTTACACGAATTGTAACAAAGCGCTGCTGGATTGAGAAATGATTTGTCCCGATTAGCGGTTTCTCTCTTAAAGTGCGGTCAGTTTTGACAAAATTTTACAACATCGCTAGCGCATATTGCATCAAACTGATCGCAATCCCCCACATCACAAAGCCAATGACGATATCCAAGATGCGCCATGTTACAGGACGTTGAAATAATGGAATGAATAATCTGGCACTATAACCTAGGCTAAAGAACCAAAGCCCAGATACGCTTAGCGCGCCAAGCAGAAAGAAGCCTTTTTGTTCTAAAGTTAAGGTTCCTGCGATGCCACCAATAATCACGACCGTATCTAAATAAACATGTGGATTGAGTAAAGTAATCATTAGAGTCGTGAATATCGCTTTTAGTACAGACTGTGTTTGTGCATTGCGCTGTTCAAGTTGTACAACGGAATTCCCTTGATAAGCTGAACGGAATGCATTTGCGCCATAGATAAATAAAAATAATGCGCCGACAACGGCTAAGGCAACAGTCGCTGTTGGACTTTGGCTAATGAGAGAGCCTAATCCTAATACGCCAATGGAAATGAGGATAATATCACAAATAAAGCAAGTCAAAATCACAGGCAAGATATGCTGTTTTAATAAACCTTGTTTTAATACAAAGGCATTTTGTGCACCTATTGCAATAATCAAACCTGCGGTCACAAAAAATCCATGTAACATGCTCTCCATCTTAGCTCCTGAAGTGAGAATTTCCTTAAAAATTGGCTAATAACGTAGTACACTAACCGCATTATTTTCTCTTTGCAAGTGGTTACTTAACACCTTGTTAACAAGTGAGGTCGATCATGAAATCCTATTTAATTGCGCCTTCGATTTTATCTGCTGATTTGGCACGTTTGGGTGAAGATGTCGCAACAGTTATAAATAGTGGTGCTGATGTTATTCATTTTGATGTGATGGATAATCACTATGTCCCTAATTTAACTTTTGGTCCGGCAGTATGTCAGGCATTACGTGATTATGGCATTACTGCACCAATTGATGTGCATTTAATGGTAAAACCAGTGGATCGCCTTGTTCCCGATTTTGCCAAAGCAGGTGCGGATTATATTACTTTTCATCCAGAGGCAACAGAACATATTGACCGTACTTTACAGCTTATTCGTGATTGTGGTTGTAAATCAGGTTTAGTATTTAACCCTGCTACGCCATTGAGTTATTTGGATTATGTGATGGATAAAGTGGATGTGATTTTATTGATGTCAGTCAATCCGGGTTTTGGTGGACAGTCATTCATTCCAAGTACGTTGAATAAATTACGCCAAGTACGCCAACGCATTGATCAAAGTGGTTTTGATATTCGTTTAGAAGTTGATGGTGGTGTGAAGGTCAATAATATAGCTGATATTGCCAGAGCTGGTGCTGATATGTTTGTCGCAGGTTCAGCGATTTTTGATCAGCCAGACTATAAGAAAGTTATTGATGAAATGCGCCAACAATTGGCAACAGTTTAACGAGATTAACAAGTGCGGTATAAAAATGACACAATTTAAATTGATTGGTTTTGACCTTGATGGGACGTTAGTAAATAGCTTGCCAGATTTGGCGCTCTCAGTGAACTCTGCTTTAGCTGAATTTGATTTACCCCAAGCGCCAGAAGCATTGGTCCTGACTTGGATTGGTAATGGGGCAGATGTTTTAATTGCGCGGGCATTAACGTGGACGACAGAACAGGGCGGCAAAGTACTCACTGACGAGCAAATTCGTGAATTAAAACGTCGCTTTGGTTTTTATTATGGCGAAAATTTATGTAATTTAAGTCGCCTCTATCCCAATGTAAAAGCCACTTTAGAGCAACTTAAAGCACGGGGCTATACTTTGGCAGTGGTGACAAATAAACCGACGAGACATGTACAGCCTGTATTAGCTGCATTTGGGATAGATCATTTATTTAGTGAGCTTTTGGGTGGTCAATCTTTACCAGCGATTAAACCACACCCTGCCCCATTGTATTATTTATGTGGTAAGTTTGGGTTATATCCAAAGCAAGTTTTATTTGTTGGTGATTCGCAAAATGATATTTTAGCAGCACATGCAGCAGGTTGTCCCGTTGTCGGTTTAACTTATGGTTACAACTATAACATCCCAATTGAACAAGCCAATCCAGATTGGGTATTTGATGATTTTGCCGATATTTTGACGATTTTAAAATAAGGAATAACAATGACAAAACCAGTAGTATTAAGTGGCGTACAGCCTTCAGGTGAATTAACAATCGGTAACTATCTTGGTGCATTACGTCAATGGGTAAAAATGCAAGATGATTATGAATGTTTATTTTGTATTGTTGATTTACATGCGATTACCGTACGTCAAGACCCCGCTGCATTACGTAAAGCCACATTAGATGTGTTAGCGCTTTATTTAGCTTGTGGCATTGATCCAGAAAAAAGTACGATCTTTATTCAATCGCATGTGCCAGAACATACCCAATTAGCTTGGGTCTTAAATTGTTATACTTATTTTGGTGAAATGGGACGGATGACCCAATTCAAAGATAAATCAGCACGTCATGCTGAAAATATTAATGTTGGTTTATTTACTTACCCAGTGTTAATGGCCGCCGATATTTTGTTATATCAAGCGAACCAAGTACCTGTAGGCGAAGATCAAAAACAACATTTAGAAATTACGCGTGATATCGCTAATCGTTTTAATGCGTTGTACGGTGATTTATTTGCGGTACCAGAGCCATTTATTCCAACAGCGGGTGCACGCGTGATGTCACTGTTAGAACCTGAAAAGAAAATGTCAAAATCAGATGAAAATCGTAATAACGTAATTGGTTTATTAGAAGATCCAAAAGCTGTAGCGAAAAAGATTAAACGTGCAGTGACAGATTCCGATGAGCCGCCAGTAGTACGCTATGATCTACAAAATAAGGCGGGTGTTTCTAACTTATTAGATATTTTGTCTGGCGTGACAGGCAAATCGATTGCAGTGTTAGAAGCAGAGTTTGAAGGCAAAATGTATGGGCATTTAAAAGGTGCTGTGGCAGAAGAAGTGTCGGCAATGTTGACTACGCTTCAGGCTCGTTTTCATCATTTCCGTAGTAACGAAGCATTACTGAATAAAATTGCGCATGAAGGCGCGCAGAAAGCCCGTGAACGTGCTAAGCAAACCCTTGAGGCAGTGTATGACGCAGTGGGTTTTGTGGCGTAATTGATGATTTAGACATTTTTCTATTTTAAACCGTACTTTTTAATGAAAAGTACGGTTTTTTTATTTTTAACTTATGAAAATATATTTTTACGGCAGATCTTTGAATTTCTTCAAAAATATGATAAAAATGAAAATGAGACTTATTATCATTTTGTTGTAATGTGAAAGGAGAGAGTATGCAACAGAAAGAACAGGTTAGTTTGCTTAGTTTAAGTTTGTGTATTGCTTTAGGGATGATACCACAGGTTGCTTTTACAAAGTCAAATACGGATAAACCAACAAGCAGTAATTTAGAAACTATTATTGTGAATGAAAATGATGAAAAAAATGACTATGACGAGAGTTTACTCAAAACATATCTTTCTGTGGGTTCTTATTCTTATTTAACTCAATCTGATATTACTCGTTTCCGAGGAAGCTCTGTTGGTGATTTTTTATCTGGTGTACCTAGTGTAATTGTAGGAAACAAACGTAATAGTGGTGCGCTTTCACTAAATATTAGAGGTATTGCGAATGAGAATAGGGTACCTGTTTGGGTGGATAATGGGCTTCAATCTGTACCATCTTGGCAAGGCTATGCTGGTTCATCAACGCGTACTTATTTAGATCCTGATTTAATTAGCCAAGTTGAGATTGAAAAGGGACCCTCTTTAGCAAATGATGCAACGGGGGCTGTTGGTGGTGTTGTGCGTATGAATACGATTAGTTGGCAAGATATTATTACAGAAGGCAAAACATGGGGGATACGCTTAAAATTAGGCACGATGACGAATACAGTTGCTCCTCCTGCAAATTATACAAGAGGAGGTTATCAAACAAGGTATATCCATCGATGTATTACAAATAATACTGGATTATGTCAAACACAAACCTATGCACCAAATGCACGTTATTCGACTCATGGTTTGGATTTCAATGCCTATAATTATAGTATTGCTTTGGCTAAAAAATGGGAACATGCAGATGTTGTGCTTGCATATGCTAAACGTAAACAAGGCAATTATTTCGTAGGGCGACATGGACAAACACCACAGATTGAGGGTATTGAATTTGAAAAAGATAGTGTTGAAGTTCAAGAGCCTCGTAGGCACGAAGAAGTAGAAATAGGCAAACTTCGATTCAAAGAAAATCATAGTACGCTTTATCGCCCCGGTGAAGAAGCGTTAAATACATCGCAAAATAACCATTCTTATTTGGCAAAGGTTAATTTTTATAATGATAAGCATCGCTTGGGATTGGCTTACCGATACTATGGTAGTCATTTTGGTGAAATTATGAGTTCTCTTTTAAATTTTAGAGCTTATGGTGCGTTACAAGGTGAGGGAACAGAAGTTAAAGTGAGTAATTACAATATTAATTACCAATATAATCCTGCTACACCTTATGTGAATTTAAGTATAAATGCTTATTATACCGACAGTGATTCTTCTAATTTTACACCACTGATTGAAGAATATGGCTATTCACTTTCGAGTCGTCATGCTCACTTTTTAATCTCAAAACAAAAAGGATTAAGCATTGATAACACGAGTATCTTCCAACTTAATAAACAACCTTTGACTCTAAAATATGGTATTGCACATAATTATGAGCGTATTTATCCACCTCGTGATGCACTGCAAAGAGTGAGAGCAAAAGGTTATCCTGATAATGCCATTGGACCATTATATGTTCGTGATGGTAAACGAAAAGAAATCAGCGCATTTGTTGCAGCCAATTATCCATTTAACTCATGGTTAAAAGCGGATCTTGGGCTACGTTATATGCAATCGACTATTCATGATTATGTTGTACGTGAAGAGAAAGTGCATATTGGTGATAAACCTGTCCCTCGTCCTGATGGCGGATTTGATTTTATACCGCAGTACAAATATGTTGTGCATAAACAAAAGCCCATTAAAAACAAAGGGTTATCACCTATTGTTATGTTAAGTTCAGAGATCGCAAATGGTACAATTATTTATGTAAAATATGCTCAGGCATTACGCTCCCCAAGTTTATTCCAAGCAACTAAAGGCTGGAGTATGCAGTCAACAGGAGATAATTTGGAACAATTAAAGCCTGAAAGAGCAAAAAATTGGGAGTTTGGTATTAGTGGGTTTTACGAAAATGTAGGACGCATAGATAATGTGGTTGGCTTTAAATTTGCGTATTTTCTCAATAAGATTGATGATTATTTAACTCGGAGTTTTGATCGCAAAAGTGGTTTAACTCAAACATTGAATATTCAGAGTGCGCAATTTACTGGCTTTGAAGCTTCAACATATTATGATATGAGAAAAGTTTACGCGAAATTATCAGGGACGTATTATACCAAAACTCAATTTTGTTTGACACCTGAACAGGCAGGAAAAGGCGAGCAATGTAATTCTGGTTATGTGTATCGTAGTAACTTAAATAATGCTGTACCTCCACGCTTAAATTTGCATATTATACTAGGCTCACGTTGGCTAAATGAGAAGTTAGATATTGGTGCTCGTTATAGTTATTACAGTAAACGTTTTGTACCAGTGCTATCATCGCAGCGTTTTGTAAATACTTCAAGTATCGAGTGGGCGCCTTATTCTTTGGTTGATTTATATGCAAATTATAATGTATCTGAGCAGCTTAAATTGACGATGACAATGGATAATGTATTAAATCGCTATTATTTAGATACAAATAATATGGGGTTGAATACTGCGCCGGGTAGAACATTGCATCTTGGGGTAGAATATCGTTTCTAAATAGATAATGTTATGTGTAAAAACCGTACTTTCAATCAAAAGTGCGGTTTTTTATATTTTGGTGAGAAGTGATCAGCGTTTACTTTACTATATGATAAATAGCTTTTGTTATCAATGAGGGCAGGAATTATTTAAACAAGCTTGTTGTCAAAGCTAATACCAGTTACATTATTTGTTCATTTATCTAAATGAATAGATTGCATAGAGAGGAAAGTGCGGTGAGATTTTTAAAAATTTTATTTTGTTCGGCGTTATGCTATGTATCGAATGTGTGGGCAAATGCAGATTTTAATATTAAGTATAGCTCTAACTATTTAATGCCAGCTTATGTGCATTTCAAAGCGGATGGTAGTCAATATTCGGTTGATGCTAAAATTAATGTGCCTTTGTATAACATTCAATTCTTGTCCAAGGGTAAGCAAGGTAGTAAGCAGTTTGAGATGGTCGATTATAACGATATTCGTAATGGCAATCCTTATGCAACGGCGAAAATTCAAGCCAGTACAATTGAATATGGCAAAGTGAAAAATGGCTTAACGACAAAAGAATTAACATTACCTACTTTTGATTTGTTTACCATGACATTTCAATTGAGCTATTACGATAAATTGCCGATTAATTTTCAAATTACTAATGGGAAAAAATTGTATCCAATGCATAATGTTTTCGTGAAAAAAAGCGAAGATGTAGTGAAATATAATAAGCAAGACGTGACACAAATTACTTACCAATTTAAAACAGGTGATAAAGATATTATAGTGAAAAAATTTGCAGGGGAACAATTCCCCCGTTTTATCTCCTACAATCGTGACGGCGATAATTACGAGCTGACATTTAGTAACTTTGTAAAGTAAGTGCTCTGAATATCAGTAAAAAGTGCGGTGAAGATTGATCAGAACACCGCACTTTTTTATTGGATTAGACTAAGAAATAGCGATAAGCTGGGCTTTCAGTGACATCTTGATACACGTAACCTAGTTTTTCTAAATGTTGATTGAAAGCATCAAGAGCTTGATCATTTAATTGGAAACCTGCAAGTACATTGCCATAATCAGCACCATGTGCACGATAGTGGAATACTGAAATATTCCAATGTGTTTGTCCTAAAGTTTCGAGGAATTTTAATAATGCGCCTTTTTGCTCTGGGAATTCAAAGCTATATAAGCGCTCTTTGAGTTGGCTATTTGAACGCCCACCAATCATATATCGTACATGGGTTTTGGCAATATCATCATTTGATAAGTCGATTAAATCGTAACCATTGCGTTGTAATTGATTGATAATATTATTTTTTTCTTCTTCGCCACTGATACGTACCCCTACAAAAATGCAAGCTTGCGCATCATCAGCGTAGCGATATTTAAATTCTGTGACGGGTACTGCACCGAGAATATGACAGAATTTTAAGAAACTGCCCGGTTTTTCTGGAATGGTCACAGCTAGCAATGCTTCTTGCTGCTCACCAATTTCACAACGTTCTGAAACATAACGTAACGTATGGAAATTTAAATTAGCACCAGAAAGCACGTTAATTAAGGTTTCACCTTGAAGGTTATGTTCTTTCACATATTTCTTTAAGCCCGCTAACGATAGTGCACCAGAAGGTTCAGCAATGGCTCGCACATTTTCGAAAATGTCTTTCACTGCGGCACAAATTTCATCGCTATCCACTAGCACTACATCGTCAATATATTGTTGACAAACTCGGAACGTTTCATCACCAATGCGTTTCACCGCAACGCCATCCGCAAATAAACCAACACGATCTAAGTCAATGGGTCTGCCGACTTTTAAGGCTTTATATAAACAAGCAGAATCTTTTGATTCCACGCCAATCACTTTGATTTCTGGCATTAATTGCTTAATTAATACCGCAATACCAGCGGCTAAACCACCGCCGCCAACAGGGACAAAAATGCGATCAATTTGGGTATTTTGTTGTAACAATTCCATTGCCAAAGAGCCTTGTCCAGCGATCACAGCAGGGTGATCAAATGGAGGAATAAAAGTCATGTTTTTAGTTTGGGAAAGTTCGATAGCTTTGGCTTTGGCTTCATCAAAATTCGCCCCATATAATAATACTTCGCCGCCAAACCCACGCACTGCATCGACTTTAATACTTGGTGTGTTTTGTGGCATCACGATTAATGCGCGTAAACCAAGTTGTTTAGCAGAAAGTGCCACACCTTGTGCATGGTTTCCTGCTGAGGCTGCGATTACACCAGCACGTTTTTGTTCTTCATTTAAGCCTGCAATCATGGCATAGGCACCACGTAATTTGAAACTGTGGACGGGTTGGCGATCTTCGCGTTTGATAAAAACTTTATTGCCTAAACGTTCTGAAAGTTTTGGCATTTCTTGTAGCGGGGTAATTTGGGCTACTTCGTAAACTTTTGAGCTGAGCACAGCTTTTAGGTATTCTGAGCCAGTCGGTTGGTTGGAGGTTAAGTTGTTGACCATAAATTATATCCATTGTTTTATCTGGTTTATGACCTGCTTTCTTTTGCTTGTGAAAAAGAAAGTTGGCAAAGAAAACACGCCCCGATAAGTTGTTTTATACTCATGACAAAGCAATTTTTTCATGAAAAATAAGTTGATTTCATTTTGTTACGCAACTTTATTTTTCTAAAAATTGCTTTTCTATTCGGGCAACTTATATGAGGTCCCCGCTTTAATTCGAAGATAATTAAAAAGTGCGGTGTGTTTTTAAAAATTTTTAATATCTACGTCTTTCTCCCCCTCATTTCATAAAAAAAGGGGAAGAGCCTTTAAATTTTGCTTTTATCTCTCACGGCACCTTTGTCTGCTGAAGTGGCAAAATGCCCATAAATTTTTAAGGCAAATGACACTTCACGTTGGCGGTTAGTTGGCTGCCAGCCGAGCTTATCTTGCTCAATGCGGCGTTGGTTTAGCTCCTCTTCAGCGACACATAATTGGATTGAACGATTTGGAATATCGATTTCAATTGTATCCCCATTTTTGACTAGGCCTATCATTCCGCCTGCGGCTGCTTCTGGTGAAACGTGACCAATAGACAAACCCGAGGTACCACCAGAGAAACGTCCATCCGTTAATAATGCACAGGCTTTACCTAAGCCCATTGATTTTAAATAACTGGTTGGATACAGCATTTCTTGCATGCCAGGACCGCCTTTTGGACCTTCGTAGCGAATGACGACCACATGACCTGCTTGCACTTTACCGCCTAAAATGCCTGTAACCGCCTCTTCTTGGCTTTCAAACACAATTGCGTAGCCTGTAAATTTTAAGATTGATTCATCAACGCCAGCGGTTTTGACAATACAACCGTCTTGGGCGAGATTGCCTGAAAGCATTGCTAATCCCCCATCTTGACTATAAGCAAATGCTTTGCTGCGGATACAACCATTTTCACGATCATCATCTAGACTATCCCAACGGCAATCTTGTGAGAACGCTTCTGTAGTACGGATACCTGCAGGACCCGCACGGAAGAAGGTATGTACCTTTTCATCTTGTGTCAACTTGATATCATAGCGCGCAAGCTGTTCTGCTAGGCTTAAACCTAATACGGTACGAGTATCATTGTGCAATAAATTTGCACGATCCAATTCACCTAAAATCGCCATAATGCCACCTGCACGGTGTACGTCTTCCATATGGTATTTCTGTGTATTTGGGGCGACTTTACTTAAGCAAGGGACTTGGCGGGACAAGCGATCAATATCTGCCATACTGAAGTCTACTTCGGCTTCTTGTGCCGCAGCAAGTAGGTGTAATACGGTATTAGTCGAACCGCCCATTGCAATATCAAGACTCATGGCATTTTCAAAGGCGGCTTTGGTGGCGATATGACGTGGTAAAATGCGAGCATCATCTTGTTCATAATAGCGTTTGCAAAGTTCAACAATTTGCTTTCCTGCTGCTAAAAATAATTGTTTACGGTCGGCGTGAGTGGCTAAACAGGAACCATTGCCTGGCAAGCTTAAGCCTAATGCTTCAGTTAAGCAGTTCATCGAATTGGCGGTGAACATGCCAGAGCAAGAACCACAGGTTGGGCAAGCAGAGCGCTCAATTTTATCGCTGTCTTCATCTGATACATTGGGATTTGCCCCTTGAATCATGGCATCGACTAAATCCAGTTTAATAATTTGATCTGACAATTTGGTTTTACCCGCTTCCATTGGTCCGCCTGACACAAAGATGGTTGGAATATTGAGGCGCAATGCTGCCATTAACATACCTGGTGTGATTTTGTCACAATTGGAAATACACACCATTGCATCAGCACAATGTGCGTTAACCATATATTCCACAGAATCTGCAATTAAATCGCGCGAAGGCAAGGAGTAGAGCATCCCACCATGTCCCATCGCAATACCATCATCCACCGCGATGGTATTAAATTCTTTGGCGACACCACCGGCTTTTTCAATTTCGCGGGCGACTAATTGACCAATATCTTTTAAATGGACGTGACCAGGAACAAATTGAGTAAAAGAATTGACCACTGCAATGATGGGTTTTCCAAAATCCTTATCGGTCATTCCTGTTGCACGCCACAAGGCTCTTGCTCCCGCCATATTGCGACCTTGTGTGCTGGTTGCTGAACGTAATTTTGGCATAATCTCTCCAAGTATAATGTTGTGTTTCGCTGACTCGCTGTTGTGTAATAAGTGTGAGTCAGCACGATTAAATTGTCCTTCCTAGTATTTAGGTGGCTTAGTTGGTCGTAATGACCCTAAATAAATGGCTAACATGGTTAGCAGTGCCCCGCACCATTGTAACCCATTGATCATTTTATTGAGCAATAAGTAATCGATTACTAACGCAGCAACAGGCTCTGAAAGCAGTAACAGCCCTGTGACGCTAAGGGATAACAACGGAATGGAGTAGGCGATCATGCCCCAAGCTAAACATTGCATGACCGCGCCATAAATCAGTATTAACCCCAATTGTTCCCACGTTGTTGGGTAAAGCTGAGTAGTGTTAAGCCATAATGCAGGCACAAACAGAATTAACATTCCGCCTACACTGACGCGGAACATTAATGGGAAAATGGGGGTCACTGCAGCTTGTTGTGTTTTACGAATATAGACCATAGATAAGGCGAGCATTAGTCCTGACACAATACCCGAAACAAATCCCCACAGTGCATTGTCATTTTGTTTAAACTCAGGACTGCCAATTAATGCCACACCGAATACGGCAAGGCAGAGACTGAATAACTGTAAAGTACTTTGCCGTTCACGAAACCAGAAAAAACCAATTGCAGAGAGCCAAAAAATTTGCAGGCTGTTTAACAAAGTCGAAATGCCTGGACCTACAGCATAAATACTCTCATGCCATAAGGCTAAGTCTAAGCCTAAAAATGCACCAGAAATGAGCGCGTAATGTTTTGCTTTACTTGAAATCGGAGCATGTTGTTTAAAGCACTTGGCTAACGTATAAAAAATCATGGCTGCGACCAATAAACGCCAAAAAGCAATGGCATAGGCTCCAACGGGTACATAAGCCACAATTAAACTACCAAGACCAAAAATAATGCAACCCACCACTAAGCCAATCATGGCGGTTTTTTCTGTAGGAGCGAAATGTGCCATATTTTTCCTTTAATCAGCGCTTATTCAGTCAGAATAAATTCAGCGGCTTTTTGTGCGTGTAATATGCTGGTATCAAAAAATGGCAGTGTTGCATCTTGCTGATTAATTAATAAGCCAATCTCAGTACAACCTAAAATCACACCCTGTGCGCCTTGTTTTTCTAACTCTGCAATGACGTCAAGATAAAATTGCTTAGATTCAGATTTGATTTTGCCGATACAAAGTTCAGTAAAAATAATACGATGAATTTCTTGTTGTTGTTCATTGTTTGGTACGATCGGAGTGATGCCACGTGCAAGTAAGAGATCACGATAGAAGTGATCTTGCATGGTAAATTGCGTACCTAATAAAGCGATTTGGTTAATTTGTTTGGCGTTAATGGCTTTTGCTGTGGCATCAATAATATGCAGAAAAGGGACATCAATGGCTTGAATAATTTGTGGTGCAACTTTATGCATTGTATTCGTGGCTAACAGCACGCCATCCACCCCGATTTGTGTTAATTTTTGCGCAGCAGCTGCTAAGATTTCACCCGCACAGTACCATTCACCTTGTTTTTGTAAGCGTACAATTTGTTCAAATTCAACATTGACAATGACTAATGGTGCACTATGATTTCCACCTTTTGCTTGATTCACTAACTGGTTGATTAGGTTGTAATAAGTGATTGTGCTTTCAGGTGACATGCCACCAATAATACCGAGTGTTTTCATGAACGTTTTCCTTACCTGTTTTATGCTTGTACTAGATTAATGGCTGATACATCGTACATTTTACTTAATTGATTAACCAGTAAACTTAAAGTACGTTCACTTTTTACAGTAAAATCACAATGTGCTATGTTATTTTCTGTTTGGACTTGCAGTGCAACAACATAAAAACCACGATGGCGAATAACACGTAAAATACGTTCAAGGGTTTCTGGACGTTGGTTTGCTTTTAATGTGAATTGATAAGTTTGCATATAAAAATTTCCTCAAAATCGACCGCACTTTACATGTTTTCTAACATATCCATATTGCAGGCATTTGGTGGGACTAATGGCCAGACATTCTCATTACTTGAGATACAAACATGTAAAAAATAGGCTTCTTTACTTGCTAGTAAACGATCTAATGCCGCATCGACTTCTTCCCCTTTGGTAATACGTTCACCTTGAATACCAAAGGCAGCGGCTAACATGACAAAGTCAGGGTTATCATCTAAGATCGTGCTACTAAAGCGAGCATTAAAGAACAGCTCTTGCCATTGACGTACCATCCCTAAGCGTTGGTTATCTAATAACACAATTTTTACTGGTGTTTTACCACGTTTAATTGAACCTAATTCTTGAATGTTCATCATGATAGAACCATCACCTGAAATCACGATGACATCATCTTCTGGACGCGCTTTTTTTGCACCAATAGCGGCAGGTAAGCCAAAACCCATAGTGCCATACCCAGCAGAAGTAATGTAATTAGTTGGTGCAAAATGTTGCATATGTTGTGCAGACCACATTTGATGTTGACCCACGTCAGTAGTGATAACAGCACGCTGTGGCTTTTTGTTAGAGAGAGTATGTAATAACCAGAGCGGGTTAATAAAGCGATCACCTTGATTTTCACCATAGCAAAAATCATGTTGCTGCTTCAGTTGTTGTACTCGATTTTGCCATGCGGTGAGTGTTAAAGGGACAGTAAGCGCTTTAAAGGCTTGTACAATGTCGCCACACAATGCGACATCTGGACGGCGTAACTTACCGATTTCAGCAATATCAATATCCGCATGAATCACTTTAGCATGAGGTGCAAAAGTGTCTAATTTCCCCGTTACCCGATCGTCAAAACGGGCGCCAAAGGCGAGTAATAAATCACATTCTTGGACAGCATAGTTAGCTGCTTTAGTACCGTGCATGCCAATCATACCCATATAGTAAGGGTGATCAGGATTGATTGTACCAAGTCCTTTTAAAGTTGAAACACTTGGCATTTGGGTTACGGCTAAGAATTGGCGTAATTCAGCAACAGCATTTGCCATACCGACACCGCCTCCAACATACATGACAGGGCGTTTAGCCGCTTTCAATAAAGCTAAAGCTTGGGTTAAATTTTCATCAGATAAGGCGGTAGGTTTTTCCTGTGCAAAAACAACAGGATTCAGTTCAGTGGGAGCAACTTGAACATCTTTTGGAATATCGATCAAGACAGGACCAGGTCTACCGCTGGCAGCAATTTGAAAGGCTTTGGCGATAATTTCAGGTAATTCATTGATATGTTGGACTAAGAAACTGTGTTTAGTACAAGCAAGTGACATGCCTAATACATCGGCTTCTTGGAAGGCATCAGTACCAATAAGCGGCGAGGCAACTTGCCCCGTAATTGCCACAACGGGGATAGAATCCATTAAGGCATCACCTAAGCCCGTGATTAAATTAGCAGCACCAGGTCCAGACGTAGCAATACAGACACCGACTTTACCACTCGCTCTAGCATATCCAATTGCTGCCATCGCGGCACCTTGCTCATTACGGCAGAGTAAATGTTCAATCCCTGCATCATATAATGCGTCATACACTGGCATAATCGCGCCGCCTGGATAGCCAAATACGCTCGTAACACCATGCGCTTTCAAACTTTCTGTTACTAATCTTGCCCCATTCATGCTAATCACCCTTACTTATTTCTTATGTATAAAAAAACCCTCGTCGATTATCAGACGAGGGTTATATTTGATCTCTTTGTGTACTGCTAATCAAACATTAACGCACTCGCCCCGCAGTGATAATAATCACCACGAGGTTAATAATAATGTTGATCACAGGGCGTAATGCCATCATTTTATGTCCAAATAGTTAGTATGCTGTTGTGTGTTTTATATTCATATCATATTTTTTTTTCAGCGCAAACAATTTTTTTACAATTTTATAAAAAAGAGGAAAACGTTTTCGTTTATTGTCTTATTGTGCAATGTATTTCCATTTTATTCATTTTTTCGCGGCACTCACTGGGTTGTGTTATCATAAACAGAATTTTTCGACAGTAGGATAGAGATAGACTATGCAAAAATGTCCTTTCCGTGCCATTGTCTCTGACTTAGATGGTACTTTGCTCAATGCAAATCATGTGATTGGTGATTTCACCATTGAAACGCTACAAAAACTCGCTGCTAAAGGCATCGATATTATGTTGGCAACAGGGCGTAATCATACTGATTTAATGCCAATCTTAAAAAAAGTGAATATTGAAAACGCGGTGATGATCACCTCAAATGGTGCAAGAGCGCAAGATCTACAAGGTAATCTATTAGTACGTAATTATTTGCCTGAACGGATTGCACTTGAAATCATGAATTTACCTTTTGATCGCACACGTGTGTGTGTCAATTCATATCAGGGGGATGATTGGTTTATTAATATTGAAGTACCCCAGTTACGTAAATATCATCAGGATTCTGGTTTTATGTATGAAGTTGTCGATTTTGCGCAACATCATGGGCGTGCGACAGAAAAAGTATTCTTTATTGGACGCGAACCACAGGATCTGGTGGAGATAGAGGCGCATTTGAAAAAGACTTATGGTGATGTGACAAGCATTACTTATTCAACACCGCAGTGTTTAGAAGTTATGAATCGCAATGTTTCTAAAGCGAGTGCGCTTGCACAAGTACTCGCAGAACGTGATTATGATATGCAGCAATGCCTTGCTTTTGGTGATGGTATGAATGATGTACAAATGTTAACCCAAGTTGGCAAAGGTTGCGTAATGGGCAATGCGGATCCGCGCTTAAAAGCAGCTTGTCCAGATTTGGAAGTAATTGGCTTCAATGCACAAGAATCTGTGGCAAATTATATTCGCACCATATTTGACATTGTATAAGTGATTCAATCCAGTTTATTGCTTACGATATGAATCTGTTGAATTTGCTCTTAATTAGCGGTGGCGCTGCTCTTGGCGCGATGTTGCGTTATGGATTGATACTATTACTCAATCCATTTTTTGCTTTTTTATCCTTTGGGACATTAGTGGCTAATTATATAGGCTGTTTAATCATGGGCGTTATGTTAGCCATATTGTGGCAATTTCCTGTGTTTTCGGTTGAATGGCGTTTGTTTTTCGTGACAGGCTTTTTAGGCAGTTTAACTACCTTTTCATCATTCAGTGCAGAAGTGATTGAGCATTTTGTTCAGCATAAGTGGTTGGAAGGCATGGCTATTGTTTCATTGCATTTAGTTGGCTGTCTGTTTTTTACTACGCTAGGTGTCGTTATTTGGCGTTATTTTCAGTAAAAAATTGCTTAATTCTCGCTAATGCCAAATTACGAATTGGATCGCGCTCAAATAGAATCTCATGCTTACTGTGCTCAATCTGGATGAGCTGACCTTGTGGTAAAAGTGCGGTCAGTTTTTGCAGATTTTTGTTATCCACAATCTTTTCTTTTTCGGACTGTAAAATCAGCACTGGAATTTCAATGCGTGGTAAAATCGTTGGTAATTTTTTAATTGCATTAAAGCATAAATGTACCCAACGGAAAGTGGGACCGCCTAAATGAATATGTGGATGACGACGATTAATGCGATTCATCCATTTCATTCTTGTGCGGCAACAACTGAGATCGTTTTTGTCTAAATCTGCGGGTTTATATTTCCCTCTACCGAATACATAGCGTGCACCTTGCCCAAATAGCACCATCAAATTAATAATCAATTCATCGCGCAATGAATGTTGCAGTGGAATACCATAAAATGGCGCAGAAAAGACCGCACTTTGTACTTGATGATCATAATTAGCGAGGTAGTAAGTGCTGATTAATGCCCCCAGAGAATGTGCCAAAATATGTTGGCTTTGATAGTGATACAGCGAGGTGATTTTTTCTAGCAACAAAGCAATATCATCAGCATAAAAACGAAATTCATCAATATAACCTTTATCATGATCTTTTAATAAACGCTGTGAATAGCCTTGTCCGCGATGATCAAACACTAATACATCATAACCTTGTTGATAAAAATCATAAGCAAGTTCAGTCCATTTCAACAAGTTTTCAGCGCGCCCATTAACTAAAATCACTAATCTACGTTCAACGGGATGGTCTTGGACAAAATGGCGGTAAGTAATACGCACACCTTGTTTGCCCGTGAGATCTTGTAATGGAAACTGGGCTGCAAAAGGATGTAATTCTGCTAAAGCAAAGTGAGTGAAGTGGGGTTCGCGTTGAATCATAGCCTACTCTAAATCAAAACTAAAAACGGGTTAATCATAGCATATTTCGTTACAGCACTGGCTGAAAATCACCGTGTAAGACTAACGTGGGTATTGATAAGTTATGTTAGAGAGAAAAAAGTGCGGTCAATGATAAAAATAAGCTAAAACTGACCGCACTTTTAAGGTGGAGAATGATTTCGTGTTACGCGACAAGTTGTTTTAAAATGCGGCGTAGTGGCTCTGCAGCACCCCATAATAATTGATCACCTACTGAGAAAGCGGCGACATATTCAGGTCCCATTTTCAGTTTACGTAAGCGACCGACTGGAATTTCTAATGTACCCGTCACTTTAGTTGGAGTTAAGTCGCGTAAAGTTGCTTCTTTTTCATTTGGAACCACTTTTACCCATTCGTTATGGCTTGCAAGAATTTGCTCGATTTCCTCTAATGGTAAATCTTTTTTCATTTTGATAGTAAAAGCTTGACTGTGGCAGCGTAATGCACCGATACGTACGCATAAACCATCTACAGGAATTGGACTATCGTCTAAGCCTAGAATTTTGTTTGTTTCAGCATAACCTTTCCATTCCTCTTTGGTTTGACCGCCTTCCCACAGTTTATCGATCCAAGGAATTAAGCTACCTGCT
This sequence comes from Pasteurella oralis, assembly GCF_042681465.1. NCBI lineage: Bacteria > Pseudomonadati > Pseudomonadota > Gammaproteobacteria > Pasteurellales > Pasteurellaceae > Pasteurella > Pasteurella oralis. The sequence continues at coordinate 110,851 of NZ_JBHUFP010000025.1, read as the reverse complement.
AATGGTGCACCAAAATTATCGATAGGTAAGTCGCCACGCATTTTGGCAGTAACTTGACGTTCGATTTCTAAAATTGAAGACGCAGGATTGTCGAGATCCGCTTTCACACTGTCTTCTAATTGTCCCATTTGGACTAACAATTCACGCATATTTTTAGCGCCTGCGCCGCTTGCCGCTTGATAAGTTGTCACTGAAACCCATTCAACTAAATCACGTTCAAATAAGCCACCTAGCGCCATTAACATCAAACTGACAGTACAGTTACCACCAACGTAAGTTTTAATACCGTTTTTTAAGCCTGCACTAATCACGTTTTGGTTCACTGGATCCAGTACAATAATGGCATCTTTTTCCATACGTAGTGCAGAAGCTGCATCAATCCAATAACCGTTCCAGCCAGCGGCACGTAGTTTTGGATAGACATCATTAGTATAATCACCACCTTGACAGGTGACGATAATATCCAGTTTTTGTAGTTCGGTGATATCAAAAGCATTTTTTAATTCACCTGCGTCTTTGCCACTAAATACGGGGGCTTTTTGACCTGCTTGCGAGGTAGTAAAAAACACTGGATTGATGTTTGCAAAATCATTTTCTTGTTGCATACGATCCATTAATACGGATCCCACCATCCCACGCCAACCGATAAAACCAACGTTTTGCATAAAATTTTCCTTATATTAAAAGTGAATGATATTGTGTTTGATTGAAGTTAATTAATTACAAGATAGCTTAGATAAAAGCAAGCGTTTTTGTTTAAAAAGCAACAAAAGTTAATGGGTTATTGTATTTGAGTAATAGATTATCTAAATTTTTGAATTGGATTAAAGTTGATAGTGTGACGTAATGCAATAAAAGTACGGTCAGTTTTGAGCAAGTTTAGGTAACTTGGGTATGGTTCATCCTGATAAAAAATAACGAGATGCGCTAGACTAATTAGTAAATGAGTGGAGCATCAAGAGTTATACAGGGCAATAAATAAGGGCAGCTGATGAAGACTGCCCAATATGATATAGATTTTGAGTGATTATAAAATCTCTTTTGCTTTCGCTACAACGTTTTCAACAGTGAAACCAAAGAGTTTAAATAATTGGTCTGCTGGCGCTGATTCACCGAAGCTATTCATGCCGATAACACGGCCTTCAAAGCCTACATATTTATACCAGAAATCTGCAATTCCTGCTTCAATTGCGACACGTTTAGTGACTTTGCTTGGTAATACGCTTTCACGGTAGGCTGCATCTTGTTTATCAAATACATTGGTGCTTGGCATTGAAACAACGCGGACTTTTTTACCTTCTGCGTCTAATATTTCAGCGGCTTTCATCGCAAGCTCTACTTCAGAACCTGTCGCGATGAAAATAAGATCAGGACAATCACCTTTTTCACAGCAATCACGCAAGATATAACCGCCACGTGCAACATTAGCAAGCTGTTCTGAAGTGCGGTCCATTTGTGTAAGATTTTGGCGCGTAAAGATAAGTGCACTTGGACCTGCTTTACGTTCAACTGCCGCTTTCCACGCTACCGCAGATTCCACTTGGTCACATGGACGCCATGTTTCAAGATTCGGAATTAAACGTAATGTGGTGGTTTGTTCAACAGGTTGGTGGGTTGGACCATCTTCACCTAAACCAATAGAGTCATGCGTATACACAAATAATGAACGTTGTTTCATTAATGCTGCCATACGCACGGCATTATGAGCATACTCCATGAACATTAAGAATGTTGCACCATAAGGGATGAAACCTCCATGTAAGGCAATACCATTCATAATGGCTGACATACCAAATTCGCGTACGCCATAGTTGATGTAGTTACCATCCGCATTTTCTACTGCACGAATTGGTTTTGAGCCAGACCATAAGGTTAAGTTAGAGCTTGCTAAGTCAGCCGAACCGCCTAAGAATTCAGGTAGTAATTTTGCGTAAGCTTCAATCGCATTTTGTGATGCTTTACGGCTTGCAATACTTGCTGGGTTAGCTTGCAGTTTTTCAATGAATGCTTGTGATTCTGTTGCCCAGTTAGCCGGTAACTCTGCATTAACACGGCGAGTAAATTCAGCGGCTAATTCAGGATGCGCTTTGGCATAAGCAGCAAATTTTTCCTCCCAATTTTTTTCAGCAACACCACCTTTTCCTTTAGCATCCCACTGTGCATAGATATCGGCAGGAATTTCAAATGGTGCGTGTTGCCAATTTAATGCTTTACGTGTTAAAGCAATTTCTTCATCGCCTAATGGTGCACCATGACTGTCGTGGGAGTTTGCTTTGTTTGGCGAACCAAAACCAATAATGGTTTTACAGATGATTAAAGTTGGTTTGTCTTTTTCGGCTTGGGCTTTTTTTACTGCATCAATGATTTGTTCTGAGTTATGTCCATCAATAGCAGGAATCACATGCCAGCCATAAGCTTCAAAACGTTTTTGCGTATCATCAGTGAACCAACCATCCACATGACCATCAATTGAGATATTGTTATCATCATAGAAGGCAATTAATTTACCTAAACCTAATGTACCTGCTAATGAACAAGCTTCATGCGAGATACCTTCCATCAAACAACCATCACCTAAGAACACGTAAGTATAATGGTCAACAATCTCATGACCTGGACGGTTAAATTGATGGGCTAATGTTTTTTCTGCAATTGCAAAACCGACTGCGTTGGTAATCCCTTGTCCTAACGGACCTGTAGTGGTTTCGACACCTGGCGCATAACCGTATTCTGGGTGACCTGGGGTTTTAGAATGGAGTTGACGGAACTGCTTTAAGTCATCAATGGATAAGTCATAGCCGCTCAAATGTAACAAACTATAAATCAACATTGAACCATGACCATTAGACAGAATGAAACGGTCACGATCGACCCAGTGTGGATTAGTCGGGTTATGTTTTAAGAAGTCACGCCATAATACTTCTGCAATATCTGCCATGCCCATTGGTGCGCCCGGGTGACCTGATTTTGCTTTTTGTACTGCGTCCATGCTTAAAAAACGGATTGCATTGGCAAGTTCTTTACGTGTTGTCATTATGATTTACTCCTAAGTGAATTAAGACTTAAATTTGTACAGTATTTTACTCTATTTTACCTACAAAGGATAATGAATTTGTTTGGTATGACGAGGGAGCAAGATTCGTTCCTTTTTTTGGCTAAACACTCTATACTGTGCTGAATAAATAATATTCAACACAGGAAAAAAAGATGAAATATCAAGTCATTGCTTTTGACCTTGATGGTACGTTATTAAATAGCCAAGGACAAATTTTAGTTTCGAGTAAAAGCGCGATTCAAAATTGTATTAATAAAGGTTTAAAAGTCATTTTAGTTACAGGACGACATCATACAGCCGCCTATCCTTATTATCATGAATTAAATTTAACGACACCGATGATTTGTTGTAATGGTACTTATATGTATCAACCGCAAACAGATACAGTGCTTGCAGCAAATCCATTATCGTTGAATCAAGCACGACAAGTGATTCAGCTTGCGGAAAAGTATAGTTTACACTTATTAATGTATTCGCGTGATGCAATGAATTATTCCATACTGAACGAACATATGCGCAAGTTTTCACAATGGGTACAAAGTTGTCCTCTCAATGTGCGTCCGAAATTATGTCAAGTTTCTGATTTTCATGCGTTGTTAAACGAACAGGAAACGATTTGGAAATTTGTGATTAGTCATCCTGATCGCGTGTTGATGCAAACTGCTGTCAATCAGTTATCGCCTGCTGAATTTAGCTGTGAATGGTCATGGATTGATCGTGTTGATATTGCAAATGGCGGTAATACAAAAGGCGCAAGATTACTTGAACTGTTAAGTTCATGGCAGATTGATCCCCAATTTGTTATCGCTTTTGGTGATAATCATAATGACATTTCAATGCTCAATTCAGTGGGGTTAGGCGTTGCAATGGGCAATGCAGAAACTGAAGTTAAACAACAAGCCCATTTAGTGACTTTAAGTCATGATGAGGAGGGGATTTCATCCGTCCTCGCTTCTCTCATTGATTAAGTCTTATTTACCATCAGTGCTAAAACAATTTGCTTTAGCACTGATATGATTATTATTGCCCATAATAAGCATTCTTACCATGTTTCCGTAAGTAGTGCTTATCGAGTAATTCTTGTTGCATTGAGGATAAATTAGGACGAAGTTGGCGGCTGAATAAATTCATGTAACCGATTTCTTCTAAGACGACAGCATTGTGTACGGCATTATCTGGATCCGTTCCCCAAGCAAAAGGTCCATGAGAATGGACTAATACAGCAGGTACATCTTTGGGGTCAATTCCGCGAACACGGAATGTTTCTACGATCACTTTGCCTGTCTCAAGTTCATAGTCACCTTGAATTTCAGCAGGCGTCATTTTGCGCGTACAAGGGATTGAACCATAGAAATAATCTGCATGGGTTGTACCTGCGGCAATTAAGTCTTCGCCTGCTTGTGCCCAGATCGTCGCGTGGCGAGAGTGAGTATGGACAATACCACCAAGAGTTGGAAATTGGCGATAAAGTTCTAAGTGAGTTGCCGTATCAGAGGAAGGTTTTTTACTCCCTTCAACAACCTGACCTGTGAATAAGTCTACCACGACCATATCCTCTGCGGTCATGACATCGTATTCCACACCAGAGGGCTTAATCACCACCAGATTTTTTTCTCGATCGATACCGCTCACATTGCCCCAAGTAAAGGTAACTAAATGGTATTTTGGTAAGGCTAAATTCGCCTCAAACACTTTTTGTTTTAATTGTTCTAACATGGAAAACCACCTTCTTTCATTTTTTGTTCAATCCAACGACGAGCTTGAATAATTTCCATAATTGGTTCTTCTGCTTTTTCTGTCCACATTTCGATTAAAAATGCACCACGATAATTCAATTTTGCTAAAGTACGAAAACACTGTACAAAGTCGACACAGCCTTCACCAAACGGCACATCACGGAATTGTCCTTGGTAAGTAGCGGTGACTTTATAAGTGTCCTTCAAGTGAATTGCAGAGATTTTGTCGATACCTAATTTAAGTTCTTCACTCACATTGTCATTCCAAGCAGAGAGATTGCCTAGATCTGGATAAACCGTAAACCATGGCGAACGAATAATATCGTCCCATTTCTTCCAACGACTAATAGAGCTGATAAATTGGGTATCCATAATTTCAACGGCAAGCGTCACTTGACGGCTTGCCGCAAGGGCGACTGCCCATTCTAGTCCTTGCTGGAAGCGTTGAATTGTGCCTTCATCTTGTTGTTCATAATACACATCATAACCTGCAAGTTGAATAGTCCGAATACCAAGGTCAACGGCAAGTTGAATTGCTTTTTCCATGACGTCATAGGCTTTTTGGCGCGTTGCTTCATCTCGGCTACCAAATGGAAAACGGCGATGACCCGATAAGCACATGGATGGAATAGTGATGCCAGTTGAAATAATGGCTGTGACTAATTCAATGCGCTCAGCTTTTGTCCAATCTAAACGTGCTAAACGTTCATCAGTTTCATCAATTGAGATTTCGACAAAATCGAAACCACAGGCTTTCGCAGTGGATAAGCGATCCTGCCAACTGAGGTTTTTAGGCAATGCTTTCTCATAAATGCCGATTTTATGTTTTCTCACAATATACTCCTTGTTCGCCTCTGCAATATTAGGACCAATATTTATCAATTTCTGACCGCACTTTTTCTGCAGTGAGTTTGCCTTTTTCGCCAGTAAATGCACGTCCTGCAATAAAGGCTTTGGCATTGATATCTTTAAATAAATGAATATCTTCAGGCACAATGCCACCAGTAATTGATAGCGCTAACCCCAGTTCTGACAATTTTTTCATCGTGGATAAATCTTCTTCTGTCCAGCCTTTACCTGCGGCTTCGGCATCGCGTGCACGGTGATAAATCGCTTGGTTAATACCTAACGCAACCCAAGCTTTGGCATCTTCAAATGTCCAATTGCCATAGATTTCAATTTGAATTTCTTTGTGGTAGCGATCAGCAATTTTTTTGCAGCTCTCAATTGTTGCAATATGCGCAGCAGCAGAGACCGTTAACCAATCAGCCCCCGCCTTGAATGCCATTTCGGCTAAAATTGCGCCAGCATCGGTTGTTTTCATATCGCAGACTAAGATATGCTCCGGATGTAGGGCACGTAGTGTACGCACTGCTCGCATACCTTCTGCAAAAGCAAGAATAGTGCCAACTTCAATAATATCGACTGAGTCTGCAGCATGTTTTGCTGTGACAAGTGCGCTATCTAAATCGACTGCATCTAGCGCAAGTTGAATAAGTGGTTTTGCCATTTTTTTCCTCATCAAGTAATCATTAAATCATTGCCTGTAGTGCTTTAGTGAACTGCTGGTAACGTTGATATTTCTGCTGATAAGCAGTGAAGTAAGCAGGATTAGGTTCAACACTAAACATGGTTTGTGTTTGGAAGACATTGTTTGCCTCGCCAACCCCTTGCATTGCCATTAATGCGGCACCAAGACAACCCGTTTCCTCAATTTGAGGGATTTCTAATTTCATTCCTGTGAAATCAGCGAGCATTTGTAACCAGATATTGGATTTTGTTGGTCCACCAGTTACACGCAGTAATGTGGCTTGTGGGAAACGTTGTAGCATACGATTGAGGTGATGCATTAAACTGAACAATACCCCTTCGTAAATCGCTTGTAATAAATGGGCTTGGCTGTGATGCGCTTGGATACCATAAAATCCAGCTTGCATCCCTAAACCTGCATTGGAACCATATAAAAAAGGAATAAATAAAACCGAACTGGCAGCAGGTTCAAGCTCACTGACAAGTTGGTTAATTTGTTGATAATCGAGCTGCCATTGCTTAACAAACCATTCTAAATTCCCCGCAGAGGTTGGACTGGCTTCGTGAATAATAAATTTTTCGGCTTGTGCATAGCGTCCATATACAAAAGGCAGCGTTTGGCTATCGTCGATATGAGTCGTGATGCCACTGACCACAGACCAAGTACCTAGTACAGCATTAAGTTTTGTTTCATCATCTAGATCCGCGCAAAGTGCGGTTGAAACTACATCAAATAAGCCACCAACAACAGGCGTGCCAACGCACAATCCCGTTAATTCTGCCGCTTCAGGTGTGACATAACCTGCAATCTCATTGGCTGCGATGATCGGTGGGAGTTTGCTGGTAATGCCTGTTAAACCTAATAATTCGGCAAGTGCGGGATCATATTCACCAGTGTGCATATTGTATAAATTAGATTCAGAAATATTAGTTTCTTCGCAAAATAGTTCGCCAGTTAAACAAAAACGTAAATAGTCATGTGACATTAATACCGCACCAATTTGTTGATAGCGTGTGGGTTCATGCTGTTTGACCCAACGCAAAATTGAAACAGGGTGCCCTGTCCACAAGGTCTGTCGAGTCATCGGATAAAGTTTGTCGGGAATACCGGCACTTTGCCATTGTTTCACAATGTCTAAAGCTCGTTGATCAGAAGATAAAATCGCATGTCCAAGAGGCTTGTTTTGTTGATCTAACAAAAAAGCGCCTTTGCCTTGTGCAGAGATACCAATACCTTTGATGTTACTAGCTGCAATTTGACTATGCTCAATCGTTTTTCGGATGACTGTTGCACAAACTTGCCATAATTCGTGCATATCACGTTCGGCATAGCCCGCTTGTTCGCTAATCACTTGGACGTTTTCACGCACACAACCAAACATTTTGCCAGAAGTATCAAAGAGCGCTGCCTTAATAAAAGTTCCGCCACAGTCTATGCCTAAGTAATAATTCATAGTCTATCCTTAGTTAAAGGTTAAACGATACAGACTATTGGTTGCTGTAATAAACAAGGTTTTTTGATCAGGACCAAAGGTACAGTTAGAGGTGGTTTTATCAAGTATAATCCGCCCTAAAAATGTCCCATCGATTAATAAAATCAGTAATCCTGTTTCACAGCTACAATAAATCACATTGTTTTGGTCAATACAGAAGCCATCAGGAATACCCGGCGAAATCTCCGCAATAGTTGTACGATTATGTAGTTGTTTTCCCTCGACATCAAAAACCACAAGGTGGTGTAAACCTGTCTTGGCAAACTCGACTGCAGACATATCCGCCACAACTAATTTTGTTTCATCTGCGGAGAAAGCCAAACCATTTGGTCGCATTACATGAAAAGTGGCGATATTGATGTCGTCAGTTTGTGGATCATAACAATACACATAACAACCGATGATTTCACTTGGTGATTTTTTACCCTCTGCATCGCTTAAAATACCATAAGGTGGATCAGTAAACCAAATAGTCCCATCAGATTTCACAACAACATCATTGGGCGAATTGAGTTGTTTGCCATCCAGTTTATTGACTAATAGACGGATATTGCCAGTTTGATCTGTTAAGCTTATTGCACGACGACCATGTTCGCATGTGATGAGATTTCCCTCAGCATCGACCGCATTACCATTGGCAAATTGCGATGGTTGACGAAATATCTCAGTACCTTGTTGGGCACTCCAGCGATACATGGTGTTACCTTTGACATCACTGAAAACCACAGCTTGTTGTTTGGCTAACCAAATAGGACCTTCTGCCCAAATCGCTTTATCAAACAACTCTTCTAATTTGGCTTCTGTACCAACTAATTGGTAAAAACGTTGGTCATAGACTTCAATTTTGGCTGATAACATATGCTCTCCTCATTAGGAAAGTGCGGTCGTTTCTCTAAAAGTTTTGACGACCGCAATGATTAACTATTTCACATCCCAAATCGCTTTATATGCTTCTTTGTAACCATTTTGTGGGTCATAAAGGTTGTTAGCACCCCCATCAAATGCCACATTGTCTTTGATTACTAAATGCGCTGGCGTGATATAGCCAGAAGGTTTTTCGCTAGCAAAGGCACGATTGAGTTCATCTACTAATTGCCAACCGTGTAAATTCAGTGGTTCTGGTACAGTGGCAAATTGATGATTGTTAGTACGAATGCGTTGATAGGCGGTGACAGAACCATCGCCTGCGGAAATGTTGTATGGCATTTCCCCTTTATTTGCCGAGCGCAAGGACGGTGCCATAAAGTCAAAATAGAGGTCATTGATGGCTAAAGTGTATTGCAAGTCATCACCATATTTTTGTAATAAACTAAAAGTTAAGCTCGGCATGCGGCTTGAGGTGTCTGCTAGTGGGGTATCAATAAATTCTAACACTTGGCATTCTTTACATTGCTCAATGACCTCTTTCATTACATTGGCTTTGCGTAAGGCTATTTCATATAAAGAGTCAGTGAGAATCACCACTTTTGCTTTTCCATCTGAGTTTGCGACCGCAAGTTGAGCGGAGAGTTTAGCAATTTGGTCAGAGTCAGACGTCACATTATAGAAAATGTTGTATTTATCGATTGGACCAGGTTCTGGTGTAGCATGCCATGCGACGAGCGTAATCCCGTTTTTATTAGCTTTACTGAGTGGAATTTTTGCCACATTGGGGTTCCAACCGCCAATCACAATGGCATCAGGCTTACGTGCAATCGCTTGGTTTAAGGCGGCTAATTGGTTATTCACAGAACCTGCACCATCAAGGACATCCAGTTTCCAACCTGTAACAGAGGTGGCTTCTTTCATGCCATCAATGACACCTAACACACCACCATTTTTCATATCAGAAGCAATGAAAATAATGTTCTTTCCTTGTTGTAATTTAGGACCTGTTGTTGGACCATCCCAAGTGGTTTGTTGAGCTGTTGCTGCGGCAACTTGTTGTTTTGCTTCAGCAACAAATGGATCGTTTGCGATAGCATGGCTTGTAAAAGCGAGTGTGACTAAAGCTGCTAGCGTGCTTAAATTGCGATGAAAAGCGTGTTTCATAAGGTTCTCCTTACAATAGATCAATTAACACAACAACGGATTATTTTGTTGCTGCTTTCTTTTGTACTGCTTTTTGATTTAATAAACGTTTGCGCTGGGCATAACCCGCAATTGTGATAGATAATAATAAAGTGGCACCATTAAATAATGGTTCGACCCAGAAGGCACCGCCAAATTGCTGGATACCTGAGATGCCGATAGCGAGGATAGCAATTCCCACAACTGTACCCCAAACATTGATACGCCCTGGCTTAATAGTGGTACTCCCTAAGAATGCCCCCACTAATGCTGGCAAGAGATAGTCCATACCCACACTGGCTTGACCTACACCTTGTTGTGCGGCGATTAAGACACCAGTAAAACCGGTGATTAAGCTGGAAACAATAAATGGTACAATCGTATATTTCTTAATTGAAATACCATTCAGATGGGCGGCGGCAGGATTTCCTCCTACCGCATACATACAACGTCCCGTTGGGGTATGTTCAGTCACAAGCCACATTACAATCGCAATGATTAATACGTAAAAGGCGGAGATCGGAATACCAATGATTTCAGTACTGTTAATTGCAATAAAACCATCAGGTAAGTCACCAACAATTTGGCGACCGCCTGAGTGCCATAGGGCGATGGCATATAGTACTGTACCAGAACCTAATGTCGCGACGAAGCTATCAATATCAGCAAGGGCAACTAAAATGCCATTGAGTAAACCGTAAATAGCAGCCACGATTAGGACTGTAATAGTCGCCATTTGCCATGAAAAGCCAAATTGAACTTGTAAAGTAATGGCTAAAATATGCCAAAGGACAATACCGAAACCAACGTTTAAGTCGATTTTGCCGACGATCATGGTGGTGGTCGCGGCGAGTGCAAGTAACGCAATTTTTGATTTACTTTCTAAAATTGCATTTAGCGTTAACATTGAGGCGAAAGAATCTGTCGTCACAGAGAAAAGAATGACGAGTAAGAAACATAGCCATAATAAACCATACCGAGTGAGCATTTGGGAAAACCACGCCGCAAAGCCATCACGCGCAATAGATACGGGCTGTTCTAATGCAGTTGATTTGATATTTGTTTGAGCCATGATGCTCTCCTATTTGTTTAAGTGCGGTCTAAAATATGAAAATTAATTTATGCTGGCTGTTGAATCAGAGGCTAACGCCAGTAAATTAGCAAACGTGACTTGTTCATTGAATAATTCACCTGCAATATCGCCACGATTAAATATCAACGCGCGGTTGCAAAGATGGGCGATTTCCTCAAAATCATTTGATATCACAATGATAGCAATACCTTTTTTCAATGCTTGATTTAATAAGTCATAAATTTCTGCACGTGCACCAACATCCACACCCGCAGTAGGATCTTCTAAAATTAATACTGGCGTATTGAGATGCATCCAACGTGCAAGCACAATTTTTTGTTGATTACCACCAGAGAGTGCGCTGACATCAATGAATAAATTTTTCGGTCGAATATCAAAGAGCTGGAATTTATACCAACTTTCCGCCCATTCTTCTTTGCGGGCATAATTTTTTAACGGTGAATGACCACTTAATACTGGGTTGATAAACAGGTTTTCTGTGGTTGTCATTGACATCACTAAACTTTCTCGGATACGGTCACCAGCAACTAGTGCAACGCCCTTATGAATCGCATCACGAGGCGAATCTGCATGATATGTGCTACCGTTTAAACGGATATGTCCACTCTCCAACTCACGTAGCCCGAATAATAAACGCCCAATTTCTTCTTGCCCTGCACCACGTAATCCTGCGAGTGCAATCATTTCGCCTTGCCGTAGGCTGAAGGAAACAGGACCTGTATCGCCAACCACAACATCGTTGAGTTGTAAAACCTCTGGTGTATTTTTAGGTAATGGCTCGCGTTGTTTACCTCTTGTTTCTTCACCCACAATGGCTTTTACTAATGACTTCACGTCATAGTCTTTAGTGGAACCTTCTGCGACAGGATGACCATCGCGCATCACTAAAATACGATCGGAAAGCGTAATCACTTCATCTAAACGATGAGTGACATAAATCATGCCAACGCCCTGTGCACGTAGACGATTGAGAACAATGAATAAGTGTTCAACATCGCTTGCGGGCAGCGAGGCGGTTGGCTCATCTAATACTAAGATTTCAGCATTCACTGCAATGGCGCGTGCAATGGCTAATAATGCTTTTTCTGTACGGCTTAAATCAAAGATGCGCGTTTGTGCAGAAAGATGGATGCCGACAAAATCAAGCGCATCTTGTGCTTGTTGATTGATTTTTTTCCAATCAATTAAACCAAAACGACGTGGAAAACCCATCACGAATGCCATATTCTCGGCAATAGTCATCCATTCAATTAACCCTAAATCCTGATGAATAAAGGCGATAGGCTGTTTGTTTGTATGAGAAAGTGATTGCGCAGATTGAATTTTATGTTGATGAAAGCGAATTTCACCTTCGTCGCGTGGATAAATTCCAGCAAGAATTTTGATTAAGGTTGATTTACCTGCACCATTCTCGCCAAGTAATGCGACAATTTCGCCTCGATGAATATCAAGACTGACGTCATTTACTGCGGTATGGCTACCAAATCGTTTCACGATATGTTGTAGCTGAAGGATTGGAGACTGTTCAGTGGTCACCATAGGTTCCTCCTGTTTCATGAGGAATGAGTAAAAGTGCGGTCGATTTTGCAAAAGTTTTGCACTCGACCGCTGAACGGGTTTATTTTGCTAATGCGTCAATTTGTTTGACCAGATCATCACCATTTTTCTCAATGAATGCTTTGCGTACCTCGCTTTCAATGGCTGCTTTAAATGGTTTTGTATCGACACTATCAATCACTTCAATGCCCGCTTTTTGCATTTTTGCAATAATGCCTTTTTCATTTTCAAGGTTAAGTTGGCGTTGATAAGCACCCGCTTCTTGTGCGGCTTCGATTAGCGCTGTTTGGAGTGCTGGTGAAAGTGCATCGAACTTAGCTTTATTCATCACGACAATGAGTGGTGTATAGCCATGATTAGTTAAGCTTAAATGTTTTTGTACTTCATATAATTTGGCTGACCAAACAATACCGACTGGGTGCTCTTGTGCATCAACGGCACGTGTTTCAAGCGCTGTATAAAGCTCTGATAATGGCATTGGTACAGGGTTTGCCCCTAAAATTGAAAATGCTTGGATATACATTGGGTTTTGATTCGTACGTACTTTTAACCCTTTAATATCATCAGGCGTTTTTACTGGGTGCTTTGAGTTGGTAAAAGAACGGAAACCCACTTCCCAAAATGCGAGACCTTTTAAGTCTTGTGCTTCTAATTCTTTTAATAAGCCTTGACCAATTTCACCGTCTAATACCGCATAAGCATGCTCACGATTTTGGAAAATAAACGGAATATCAATCACGTTTAATTTCGGTACTAGCCCAGAAAAGTTCGGTGAGCCTGACATTTCTAAGTCAATTGTACCGCCTCGTACAGCACTGATCATAGTTTGCGCATTACCTAAGGTACTATCTGGGAAAAGGCTAAGTTTGATTTCCCCTTTTGTTTTTTCTTTTAGAAGATCATTGAATTTCTTTGCGGCGTCATGTTGAGTATCACTACGCGGTGCTTCATAACCAAAACGTAATGTGGTTGCGGCACTTGTACTGCCAGCAAATACAGCCATACCTGCCATTAACACTGCGAGAGTTTTGAGATTGAATAGTTTCATAATGTTCTCCTGTGACGATTTAAGGTTGTAGCCAGCTAAGTGGCGTTAAAATTAAGGCTGGGAAGAAAATGAAAGCAAAGAGCAATGCAATCATCATCAATAAGTATGGCAATATGCCTTTTGCAGCTTGATCAAAAGGTAATTTAGAAACGCCAGTAATGACATTAAGGACATTACCTACTGGTGGTGTGATGAGTCCAATTGAGGTATTAAGAATGAACAGCACACCGAAGTAGACAGGATCAATTCCCGCTTCTTCAACTAATGGCATGAGTACTGGAGTAAGAATTAATACTGTCGGCGTTAAATCCATGACCATACCAATGACAAAAACAGACAGCATAATGACAATCAGTAATAAAGTCGGGGTATCAATCAAGGGTTCTAACAATTCTGTCATCATGTGTGGCAATTCTGCAATGGTGATTAACCAACCTGTGACTTGTGCGGCGGCAACCAGAAACATGACGACCGCGGTCGTTTTTGCTGCTGCTAAAATCACGTTGTACAATTGTTTTATTTTTAATTCCTTATAAACGAACAGCGAAACAATCAATGCATAGAACGCTGCTACAGCACCTGCTTCTGTTGGGGTAAAAATACCAGAACGAAAGCCTCCAATAATAATGACAGGGAGGAGTAATGCCCAAATACTGTTTTTAAAGGAAATACAGAGTTCTTCCTTACTGGCTTTAGAGAATGTCATGAGATTAAGACGTTTTGCTTGCCACCACCATAAGCCACCTAAACAAATTCCCATTAGGATACCCGGCGCAATACCCGCTAAAAACAGTTTAGTAATAGATACACCACTGGCGACACCAAAGATAATAAATGGAATAGAAGGTGGGATAATTGGCGCAATAATGCCCGCAGTACCAATTAAACCAGCAGAGCGATCTAATGGATAGCCTGTGGTTTTCATCATAGGTAATAACATTGCGGCGACTGCAGCGGTATCGGCGACTGCAGAACCTGATAAGCTTGCCATGATCATTGCCGCAAGAATTGCAACAAAACCTAAACCACCACGTTTATGACCAACTAATTTCATTGGTAGATCGATAATGCGTTTTGATAAGCCACCTTCATTCATAATTTCACCTGCTAAGATGAAAAATGGAATTGCCATTAATGAGAAGCTATCTGCACCACTGATAATTTGTTGTGCCAGAATTTGTGCATCGAATAAGTCTAAGTGCAACATCAACGCGACGCCACACAATAATAAGGAAAAAGCGACAGGGATACCCAATAAAATGGCACCTAACAGCGCGGAAAGAAAGATGATAACTGTCATTTACTTTCTCCTTTAATTAGGTGGTTAGCATTGGCAAAGAGCCGAATGATAAGCAGTATGGCAATGGCTGAACCAGCAATGAAACTGGCTAAATAGGTTATGCCAGTTGGTATCCCTGAGATGGGGGCCATATTGTTTAAATTAAGTTTAAATTGTACCCAACTGCCAGTAATCAAAAGATAGCAACAAAACAGCATCAGGCTATCGGTAAATAAATGTAAGATCTTTTGTTTATGTGGTGATAAGCGAGAAGTAAACATGGTGACATTGACATGGCGATTTTCGTTAAATGCGAGAATTGCACCGAGAAAAGCCAGCCAGACAAATAAGTAACGCGACACTTCTTCAGTAATATTGATACTGCTATTGAAGCCATAACGTAACACGACATTAAGAAACACTAAACAAGACATAGTCGTTAAAATAATGACGACTAATGCCTCTAAGAGTTTAGTGATCGCTGAATTAAGTGATTTCATGGCAGCACCTCTAATTCACTTACTGCAATTTTTACCACCACTTTACGGATTGTGGTTGATTGCTGATCAAGGCAGGCTGGTCGATGTATGTCTTGAGGAAAAAATACAGCAAAATTACCTGGGCGCATAATGAGTTCGATTTCATTTTCTACCTTTTGGTAGAAGACGATATCACGTTCATTATCATAATCTTGCGCAATAGAATTATTGCCTACATCAATGCTCACACCAATACGTTCAAAGCCTCGATGTAGGTATTGCACATCAATATAGCGACGATGTGCTTCAGGTTGAATCACTGCTTTATCTTGGGTTTCAAGATCTAACACTTGCGCATAGATACGTTCACCAATAATCGGATAACGACCGACAGCGAGTTGATCAAAATTGGTACTAGCAAGATAATCCAGCGCAATCTGAATTGCGGCTGGATAGTGTTTTTTATCAACTTGAGAGAGATGACCGAAAAACATAGCGTTTCCTTATAGGGACTTAATTTTTTCCCAAACAGATTCATCAACTGGGATGCCATTGGCTTTATTTTCGGCACGAATTGTAGTGAATTCATGACCAGGTAAGCGAATTGCAACTTCAGGATCTGCCCGTTGTGCCGTTTTGACGTAGTCCATAATCTTGTTGAGTTTTTCGTCTTTCGTTTTGCCATCAATTAAACGATCTACTTCAATGGCAATAAAGATTTGTGAAACACAGTATTCGTCATCTTTTTCTTCTGTCACTTCCGCCACAGATAAACCATTAGAAAGCAGTGTGGCGATCATGTCTAATACAATAGATAAGCCTGATCCTTTCCAGAAGCCCATTGGCAGTAAGCGACGATTTTTTTCTACTGTTCCGGGATCACGGGTGAGATTACCTTCATCATCAAAACCTGCGTCCACAAAGGTTTGGCGACCAGCTAAACGATGTACTTCTAACATACCGTAAGAATACATTGAGCAGGACATATCGACCATGGTAATCGGATTGGTTGGTACAGCAATAATCAATGGATTTGTACCTATACGGCATTCTTTCGCTCCCCAAGGTGGCATAACAGCAATGGAGTTTGTCCAACAGATCCCAATATAGCCTTTTTCCGCAGCTTGCCAGCCATAACCGCCACCACGCATCCAGTGATTCGCATTTTTGAGTGCGACTACACCAATACCAAATTGATCGGCAATTTCCATTGCGCGGCCCATCATTTTTTTGGCGGTCAGGTTACCAATTGCTTGATGCGCGTCCCATTGTTCAATTGCGCCTAAAGAAAGTACTTTTGTGGGGATTGCATCAGGAACAATATCGCCTTTTTCGAGCTGTGAGATAAAACGTGGAAAGCGATTGACACCATGGGAATAAACACCAGATTCGGTGGTGTCTGCAAACATCGTTGCACATTCTTCAGCGATATCTTCACGGACATTTCTTGCGAGTAATACACGTTTAAATTCTTGCTTGAGTGTTTCGTAGCTGACCTTCATATTGCCCTCACTATGTTAATCTGTTTCATATATTGAAATGACGTTTTAAAAAAAATTATAATCTGAATAAAATTTGTACGCAAATGAAAAGCATAAATAAAAAATCTTATAAATCAGACAGATAGAATTTTTTTCATTTTTTGTGATCAGGATCTCATTTTTATTTTGGCAATATCTCATTAGAATAAACCTACGCAAAATAGGCTATTTAGGAATGAAAAGGATGAAAGAAACGGATCAAAATAAAAGAGCTGGCAGTAACCAAAGTTTAATCAAAGGCTTGTTACTGATTGATATTTTAAGTAATTTTCCCAATGGCTGCCCATTAGCCAAGCTTTCTGAATTATCAAATCTCAATAAAAGTACAACACATCGTATGTTACAAACATTGCAAGCCTGTGGTTATGTGAAACCGGCAAATACCGTTGGGGCATATCGTTTGACGATGAAATGTTTAATGATTGGGCAAAAAACCTTAAGTTCTTTGAATATTTTGAATATTACCGCGCCTTATTTAGAGCAACTTAACTTAGATACAGGCGAAACAGTCAACTTATCGATGCGCGACCATCATCATGCTGTGATGATTTATAAACTTGAACCTACTACAGGTATGATGCGTACTCGGGCATATATTGGCCAGCGTTTAGAACTCTATTGCTCAGCCATGGGAAAAATCTTTATGGCTTATGAAAAAGGGCATGCTTTAGAGGATTATTGGGACAAGAATCAAGCGAATATAACACAATTAACTGCCAATACTATTGTGACCCCAGCTGCCATGGCGTTAGAGCTAAATAAGATTCGAGAATTAGGTTACGCAATGGATAATGAAGAAAATGAAACGGGGGTAACCTGTTTAGCTTGCCCGATATTTGATATTAATGGTCATGTCGCTTATTCGGTGTCAATTTCTTTATCTACCGCCCGATTAAATCAGATTGGTAAAGAAGTATTGTTAACCCATTTAAAGCAAGCAACTCACGCAATTTCTAAAGAGTTAGGCGCATAAATTTGCTCATGATTAAAAAAAGACCTTCAATCTGTGTTTGCAGGTTGAAGGTCTTGTTGTTTCAAATGTTTCAAACTTATTTTGATTCTCTGTTTAATGTCCTTTATGACTCGTGCTGTAAAGGATTTTATCAGTATATGCCATGGCAACTGCAGAAACTAAAAAGCCTAAGTGAAGGAATAATTGCCACATCATGGTTTTTTCATCCATATTGGCGGCATTTACAAAAGTCTGTAATAAGTGAATGGATGAAATACTGATAATCGACATTGAAAGTTTGACTTTAAGTACTGAAGCATTCACATGACTGAGCCATTCTGGTTCGTCAGGATGATCTTTAGTACGTAATTTGGAGACAAAAATTTCGTAGCCACCCACAATCACCATAACCAGTAAGTTAGCAATCATCACAACGTCAATGAGATTGAGTACCGCTAGCATGATCATATTGGCATCCATACTTTGTAAATTAGTCATTAACTCCCATAATGATTTCATGAATTTATAAGCATATACCCCTTGTACTATGATCAAACCTAAATAAATAGGTAATTGCAGCCAACGGCTGGCAAAGATGACTTGGCTAATGATATTAGGGGCATGATGCTGACGTGGTTTATAACGTTGTGATTTTACTTTTATGGGTTGTTGCTGAGATTGTTGTTCCATGTTGAGTTAATTTTAGTGAATTAAATGAGTCGTGAAACTTACCTGTTTTTAGCGGAAAATTCAATGGGTTTTTCTGTAGGCTAGAAGTGCGGTTAGATTTGAACAAATTTCGCCGCACTGTTGTTGATAAGTTAGATTGCTTGCAAATCGATTTGCTTAGTTTCTTTGATGTAGCTTAGGGCAATTAACGAAATTAGCGCATTTAGGGCTAAATAAATCCCAACGCCATTTAAACCAAAATAAGCATTGATTTTTATTGCGACCATTGTTGCAACACTTGCACCAAGAATGCCAGCGACATTATAGGCTAATGAAGCGCCGGAATAGCGTACTTCTGTTGGAAAAAGCTCGGGCAATAATACCGCCATAGGGCCAAAAGACATGCCCATAATCACAAAGCCAATTGCTAAGAAAGCAAAAACACTGCTTGGTGTGCCGTTATTTAAAAACAGTGGTAAGCAAAGTCCGAAAATGATTGTTGCCACACTGACATATTGCATTAAACGACAGCGTCCAATTCTGTCTGCACAGATCCCTGAAAAAGCGATCGCAATGGCGAAAATCACAGATGTGATTAATAAAAAAGCAGTAAAAGTACTTGCCGGCATGCCCAACCCCATTGAATGACCCGCAGGTGAAAGATCTGTTGGGCTTTTTGCATAAATTTGTGTAAACGCTGCCAAAATATAGAATAAAACATAACCTGCAACAGCAAGTAATACACCAGTAATAAAGGGGCTAAGATGTTGAGTAAACACGGCTTTAACGGGGAAAGTATGGGTTTTTCGCTGCGTTTTTGCCTCAAAAAAGACCGCACTTTCGTGGATTTTAGTCCGTACATACCAACCAACAACCACTAATAACACAGAGGCAATAAAAGGAATCCGCCAAGCCCATTCAATTAAGGCAGCCTGCCCGAAAAATTGACCTACAGCGAAAAAGGCGCCATTAGCAAGTAATAAGCCAATTGGCGCACCAAGTTGTGGAAAAATACCATACCATGCTCGCTTTTGTGCTGGTGCATTTTCGATGGCAACTAATGCGGCACCGCCCCATTCACCGCCAAGTCCGATACCTTGTCCTATACGACATACACAAAGTAAAATTGTCGCCCAAATCCCGATATCTGCGTAGTTAGGCAATAGCCCAATCGCGACAGTGGAGGCGCCCATTAATAGCAGTGAAGCAATGAGGGATTTTTTACGCCCAATTTTGTCACCAAAGTGACCAAATAATATGGCACCAAAAGGGCGAGCAAAAAAAGCAAGCGCTAAAGTCGAAAGCGAAGCAAGTTGATTACTAATTGGATCGGCACTATGGAAAAATTGATGATTAAACACCAATACGGCTGCCATAGCATAAATATAATTATCAAAATACTCAATTGCAGTACCCACCATAGTAGCAAGTGCAACTTGACGAGGATTATTATGCATTACCCAGCAACTCCTGTACTGTTTGTTTAATATTGTGAGATTGGGTAATTGCTGAAATAACTGCAACACCGTTGGCACCTTTTTGGCGTAGTAAATCCGCAGTTTGTACAGTAATACCACCAATAGCGACGATAGGTTTATCAATACCATTTTGACGAATGGTCGACACAAAATCGACACCAACAACAGGTTTAGGATCTTCTTTCGATTGGGTTGGAAAAATTGGGCCTGCACCAAAATAATCAATTAATGGATTAGCTTGAGCGGCAAGCCCCTGTTGCAGTGTATTAACTGAGGTACCAATGAAACATTTGCTATGACAAAGTGCTGCTACATCAGCTACAGCCATATCAGTTTGTCCAACATGAATACCATCGGCACCAATTTCAATAGCTAATTGCACATCATCATTCACTACAAACGGTACATGATATTGGTGACAAAGATCGCGGCATTTTATAGCAAGTGCTTTGATTTTTTGTCGATCTTGTAAAGCGTTTTTGCCTTTTTCACGGAATTGATAGCAAGTAATACCTGCTTGTAAGGCTTGCTCTAAAATACTCAGTAAATTTTCTGTTGCTTTACCCTCTACATGCAAACAGTCTTGTGTCCCTGCAATGAAATATAAACGCATGAATGCCTGTACATTTTGCATAGTTCCTCCTTAATGTACTTATTTATTAAGCTGAGAATATGCCCAATGGTTTGTTGGACCATTACCATGACCAATGTTGAGTGGATGACTAATGGCAGCGGTAATAAATGCTTTTGCTGTTTTTACTGCCGCGACAACATCATGTCCTTTTGCGAGTTCAGCAGCGATACAAGCCGAGAAAGTACAACCTGTACCATGAGTATGTCTGGTGTAGAAACGTGGACTGTCTAAATGTAAAGTTTCTGTTGGTGTAAATAACCAGTCACGACAGACTTCACTTTGTGAATTTTGAGTATGCCCACCTTTAATCACAATGTTTTTTGCTCCCATTTGTTGTAAAAGTTTGGCAGCTTGTATCGCGGTTTCATCATCGACAATGTGGATACCCGTTAATGCTTCTGCTTCAGGTAAGTTAGGTGTAATGACTTCAGCCATTGGTACTAAATGGCATCTTAATGCTTCTACTGCACTTGGCTGTAATAAAGGATCACCATTTTTAGCATACATCACGGGATCTAACACCATCTTGCCAAAATCATATTTTTTTAAGGCATTAGCGATACATTCAATTGTTTCTGTATTATTCAACATACCAATTTTAAACGCAGAAATATGATAATCATCGGCGATAGCTTTGAGTTGCCCTTCAATGATATCAAGCGGTATGGCATGGATTGCATATACGCCCATACTGTTTTGGACGGGAATTGCTGTAATAGTGGTCATACCAAATACATGCTGCATTTGGAAAGTTTTTAAGTCGGCTTGAAAACCTGCACCACCGCAGTTATCAGAACCAGCAATTGTTAATGCTTGTGCAATGCTCATAGGGAAATCCTCTTATATTGTAAAATTTGTTGTGGAGTAATACTGGCTAATTGATCTAATAAGTGAATGTAGAATTGACCATGTTGATTTGGGTTTAAACCTTGTGCTGCGAGTTCTCCTGCAATAGCATAAGTTGTTGCAGCTTCTAACATGGCATGAAAATAGTCTTCTGGTTGAGCCACAGATAAAAACGCACCACAAATAGCACTTAATAAACAGCCTGAAGCAGTAATTTTAGGTAATAAAGGGGTACCATTATGAATTTGTGCTTGGCGTTGTCCATCGCTTAAATAATCTGTTGCGCCACTGATCATTGCGACACAACGGTATTTCTGTGCAACAACTTGTGCGATTTTGGCTAAATCAGCATCGCCTGCTCCAGCGTCCACCCCTTTAGCTTGCCAGTGAACATCCGCGATTGTCGCAATCTCGCCTGCATTACCACGAATTGCCGCAAAGTTGACTTCTTTCAGAAGTGTTGCCACTGTTTGTTTACGAAAAGTAGTGGCACCAACACCCACAGGATCTAATACGACAGGAATCCCTACTTCATTTGCAGTTTTCCCCGCCAATACCATCGCTGCTACTTCTTTGCCCATTAAGGTACCGATGTTGATCACTAAAGCTTGGCTAATACGAGGTACTTCGTCCATTTCTTCTATTGCTGCTGACATTAATGGCGAGGCTCCAATAGCGAGTAATCCGTTGGCAGAGAAATTTGCTGCTACCACGTTGGTAATATTGTGAATAAGGGGATTTTGGGTTTTGATTTTGGTTAGGTAATTTTTCATGTTTAATTTGTTGTTTATGTCGATATCTCGTAAAAAATTATTTAATTTCTACTGCATAATCACTTAATGGTTTAACGACCTTTGTCAACCCATTATCTTTCAAGAATACAGCCATACGTTCATAGCGATGCCCATCTAACGCGCGAGGACGTAATGTCAAGCGAGGTAAAGTATCTTGCCAAGCCAAGCGATTGATCTCATTATCTAACTCTTTTGGTTTATAGGTCACATAGGCTTGCCATGCATCGTCAGGATGGTTTAATGTGTAAATTGTCGCTTGTTCAAGTGCGGTCAGAAATTTACTAATTTTTTCTTTTGCCATGTTATGTTTATTAGCGACCAAAATAAGTTCATCATAAATCGGTACACCATGTTCTTCGGGGTAAAACGCACGACCAGGGTGTTTCTCGACCTTCATTTGGTTAAGCTCTACATTACGGAACCCTCCGATCACTGCATCAACCTGACCACTAATAACAGAAGGAGAAAGCGACCAATTCACATTGATCATTTCTACATCTTTATTAGTTAATCCTGCCGATTTAAGCATTGCAGTTAACAAAGAATCTTCAAAACCGCTCACGGAATAACCAATTTTTTTGCCTTTTAAATCAGCTAAACTGTTGATATTACTTTTTTCTAATACAATCAAGCTATTAAGTGGTGTTGAAACCAGTGTACCAACGCGTGTTAATGGCAAATCCTCGGCAACTTGAATTTGCAGTTGTGGTTGATAATCAACGGCTAAATCTGCTTTACCAGCGGCAACCAGTTTAGGGGGAAGAGAAGGGTCGGCAGGTTCAATAATTTCAACCTCTAAGTCATTTTGTGCAAAATAGCCTTTTTGTTGCGCCACAATAATGGCTGCGTGATCTGGATTGACGAACCAATCGAGTAATAACGTCAATTTTTCTTTTGCCGATACGGAAAAACTGACTCCCATTGCGAGTGCCAGAGTGAGTGTATTTTTAACTAATTTTTGCATCATCTTTCTCCTACTTTGTTTAACTTAAATCTAAGCCCATTTGCCAGAATGCAGATTCCATTCGGGTGGCAGTATTAAAAATATGTTGTAATTTCTTTATCTGTGTATCAGTTAAATTTGCGCACAGTGTGTCTAATAGGTTAGTAGTATTTTGTGCAGCTGTTTGAAATTCTTCACCTGAATAAGCATCAATCCATGCTTGATATGGATTATTTTTAGGACTAATATCACTTTCCACGATATGTTTGGCTATCACCGCATAACCAATGGCGCAAGGCGCAATAGCTGTGTAAAGTTCTGCTAAACCGTTTGTCATGCCTATGTCTAACACATAGCGTGTATATGCCACACAAGCAGCAGATTCTTTAGTGCTCAATAAAGTTTTTTCATCAATTCCCCAGCTTTCACAAAATTGAATATGCAGCTGAATTTCGTGCAACAATGCGCCAATTGCATCATGTGCGTTTTTCATTTGGACAAAATTTTCTGCTTTATAAATCCCCAGTGACAATGCTCGGTTGTATTGAAACAGAAATAAATAATCTTGTTTGAGATAGTGTTGAAAGCAGATTTTCGGCAATGTGCCGTTGGCAAGTTGTTGTACAAAGGGATGGTGAATATATGTTTGCCAATATTGGTTTGCGTTGTTGATGAGTTGTTGTGTTGTAGACATGTTGTTTCCTATCATTTTTAACGTAAGGTTTCATCTTTACTTTCTTTTACTTGTGCAAAAGAAAGGTATACCCCGACTAAGTAGCTTATCCTTGATTAAAAAGGAATTTTTTAACAATAAATAAGTTACTTTCACTTCGTTACGTAATGTTATTTCCTTAAAAATGCCTTTTCCAAGCAGGCAGCTTACACAAAGGCTTCATTGAGTTAGCTGGTTATAAAAGTGCGGTGAGATTTTAAAATTTTTAAAAAAATGACCGCACTTTAAAAGCACTTTATTCTGTTTCTTGTTTTGCTACTTCTGTAGCGTTGAATTTTCCATTAGGTCAATACTATGAAATAAAGACCCTCAATCTATGCAATTTTTATTTGCTTCGTTTACCCAGTGAGCTGTTGTTAAAATGCTATTCAAAAGCGCTTATTTACCTTTTGCTGATCTATCTTTGCCCAAACAAAGAAAAGTGAAATCACTTCAAATATCTTATCCATGGGATCCATCTATTCAGTAAATAATCCACACTGAAATACAGTGTTAAACTTATCAGCATCAAGATAAATAGTGCTGAAAACATTAAATCGACTTGCATGCGTGCATTTGCATGTAACATTAAATAACCCAATCCCTGCGAAGAACCGACCCACTCGCCTACAATTGCGCCAATAGGGGCGACAGAAACTGCGATACGTAATCCAGAGGCAAAAGAGGGAAGGGCTGCGGGGAGGCGGACTTTAAATAGCATTGCAATGGGTGAAGTTTTCATGGTTTTAGCTAATTCGAGCCATTGCATTGGTGTATTGCGTAGTCCGTCGTAACAGGCTGCGGTGACAGGGAAGTAAATAATCAAGATAGTCATAGCAATTTTGGAGGCAAGACCGTAGCCAAACCAAAGCACCAATAAGGGTGCAATAGCGAATACTGGAATAGCTTGTGAAATAACGAGTAATGGCAATAACAATGCGGATAAATGGGGAGATAGGCTGAGTAATAGCGCGGAGATTAAGCCTAATATAACACCCAAACTCAATCCTAAACCGATTTCTAACATGGTGACTTGTGCATGCTGCCAGAGTAAATCATAGCGACTGGTCAGTTGCGTTAAGATGTCTGTTGGTGGCGGCAACATATAATGTGGAATAGCAAAAAAACTGACCGCACTTTGCCAACAAATGAGTAAAAATAAAGCTAAAAAAGCGACTTTAATTAGGGAGATCACCTTCATCAAATTGCACCCTGCATCAGTTGGTTAAGTAGATATTGTTGTAATTGCCATAAATCGTGTTGCACGAGTTCTCGTGGTGTATCGCCTATAGGTGAAATTTTAGTGGATAACGTGGCAGGATAATGTTGCAAAATATAAATCTCATCGCTTAAACGAATAGCTTCTTGTGGATCATGTGTAATAAATAATACGGTTTTATCTTTCAATAAGGTATGAGCGAGATTTTGTAATTGTAAGCGAGAGATGGCGTCCAATGCCGAGAAAGGTTCATCCATTAAAATGATTTCTGCTTCCTGCATTAACGTACGAGCAAGTGCAATGCGTTGACGTTGCCCGCCAGACAGGTAATAACAGGCTTTATGTTGGTGGTTGTCCATGTTTACTGCAGTCAGCAATTGTTTAGCTCTAGCGATTGTCGCTGCATTTTTTGTGTTGTTCAAATGATGAATGAGTTGGACATTATCTAAAACAGATAGCCATGGGTAGAGCGCATCTTGTTGCGCCATGTAGCTGACTTTTCCCCCTTGTGGGAAATGAATTTCGCCTTGCGTTTTAGCAGTGTTTTCTAATCCTGCAATCGCACGTAATAACGTTGATTTTCCCACACCAGATGCACCGAGTAAGCTTATCCATTTTCCTTTGGGCAAGCAAAAAGAAAAATCAGCAAATAATGGCGCTTGATTATAACGCAAAGTTAAATTACGAATTTCAACGGCATTCATGGTTTAAACCATTCATTCAGCGTTGCAAGAAAAATAATTGAAAAATAGAAAATGATAAAAGAAAAGGGGGAAGTATTGGCATAATTAGTTTCCTACGTCAGTACGAGCTGTATCAGGTTCACGGGTATCATCTCAGCTTTACTTATTTTGTAAAGCACCCCGACTAAAGTGCAATAAGGCTACCTAAGTTAGTTAAAAAGAGAAGTAATTTATTAAAGAATTGTGATCAATATCACATTATTTAATTTAGTTGTGATGATTTCTTCAGCAGAGTATTCTATTTTAGTGAATGATTAAGGATAGTTTATGCTACAAACTTTGGGTTTATTTATTTTAACTGCATTAGCTGAAATTATTGGCTGTTGGTTACCTTATTTATGGCTACGTCAAGAAAAAAGCGCGTGGCTACTGATTCCAGCTGCGCTTAGCCTAACATTATTTGTTTATTTGTTGACCTTACATCCTACCGCAAGTGGGCGAATTTATGCAGCTTATGGTGGCGTGTATATTAGCGTAGCACTGATTTGGCTGTGGTTAGTTGATGGTCAACCTTTACGCTGGCAGGATTGGTTAGGCGTTGCTTTTTGTTTAATAGGTATGGCAGTAATTATGTTTACCGAGAAATCGGGTTAAAGAGAGTCATTTTATGAAATAAAATTGCATATGATAAAAAGCGACTATTATTTTTCGCGAGCTTTTTTAATTGGATGTCTCTCGTTCCTATCGACTGGGTGTTGGCGAGTGAGCGATTTAAGGACATTATTCGTCAGCAGTATGTGGAATTACAAATCAAATAAAGTTAAAAAACAGCAGCAACAAGTTAATATTTACTGCTGTTTTTTTATTGAGTAGATTAACTCGTTTGGCTTTCGGTTTGATTTTCTTCTGCTTTTACCATTTGTAACCGTTCGTTCTCGATATCATTATGTAATAATTCTACGGTAGGCATATTTTTATTGGCTTTTGCAGAAAGTGCTTTAAAACGTTCAACTTTTCCAACTAAGCCTTGCTGTCCAATAAGCGCGGTTACTGTGCTGTTGTAATGTGTACTGGCTGTAGAAATGCTGTTACCAAGCTTATTCAAACGTTCTGCAATTAAACAAATTTGATTATAAATGTCACCTGCTCGAGCACTAATTTCTTTAGCTTCACTATTCCCTCGCTCGATTCGCCATAAGTTTGCAACTGTGCGTAAAATAGGCATTAAAGTAGTGTGCGAAACGACAATAACATTTTTCTCGTAACCATAATTAAATAAGTTTGGCTCCATTTTCATTGCTTCGATATAAGCAGGTTCAAGGGCAATAAACATCAGAACAAAATTTGGGCTGCGCATGCCAATTAAGTTGCTATAATCTTTACGTGATAAGTCATCGATATGATTTTTTATCGCTTTAATATGTTCACGTAATTTACTGTGACGAGTTATTTCATCTTCCGTATTCACTGCATTTTCATAAGCAACTAATGACATTTTACTATCAATGATTAAATGCTTATTGTCAGGCAAATTTAACACAAAATCGGGGTAATTATGTTTACCTTCATTATCTTTAAAATGTGCTTGTGCAGTGTAATGTTGTCCTTCTATTAAGCCTGCCAATTGTAACGCTCGTTCCAGCTGTACTTCACCCCAATTACCTAGCGTTTTCTTTTCACCCTTTAAAGCAGAAGTCAGATTATCGGCTTGTTGCGACATAGTGAGCCCGATTTGCAATACTTTTTTTATTTCTGCCTCTAAACCGGCATTACCTTTTACTGATTCTGAATGGATTTCATTCACACGTTTTTGAAAACCTTCAATTTGCTCACGGAAGGGTTTAAGTAGGCTATCTAACGCGGTCTGATTGCTTTGACTAAAATGACGACTTTTTTCTTCTAAAATACGATTGGCTAGATTTTGAAATTCTATGCTAAGTTGTTGCTTACTTTGCTCAATATTTTGTTGCTGTTCAGCAAAATTTTTCTCTTTTTCTATTAGTGTAGTTTTGAGTTCAGTGAGTTCTTGTGAAAGTGCGGTCAGTTTGGCGATTAATTCACGATTTTCTTGTTCTTTGTGACTAAACTGAGCTTGACTATGCTCGAGTTGTTTTTGCAAACTTTCTGCTTGAGCAGTGGCGATACCAAAACGCTCTTTAAGTGCGGTGATTTTTTCTGAAATTTGAGCGTGACGTACTTGTTGTTCATCAAGCTCTTGTTGTAAATAGTTTAATTTTTCATCACGTTCAATTAAGCGTATTTGTAAACCTTCCGCAGTTGTTTGATATTTGACAACAGCTTGTTCTAATTGATTTTTTAGTTGCTGGGATGTTTCAAATTTGGTTAATAGTTGATTGAAATCTTCAATTGTTTTATTGAGATCCTGTTGTAGTTCCTGACTATCACGTTTTCGACGAGTGCTGATAAATAATAGTATGACACAACAAATCACGAGACCAGCAATAATCAGCAGAAATTGTGATGAAGTCAATTCAGATAGCATATTAACCCTTTCCGATAAAATTAACTAAGGATTAAAGTATAAAGGAAACTGGCGGATTTATCCTAACGGGTTATAATCTTTTTTTATTTTCTCGGTATTCTAATGTGTTATGGCAATCTGTTATTCTGAGGAAAATTTGACAACTTTGATAACAACCTATTTGGAGTCGCTTGTTTGAGAGTCAGCGGCAAATTAAAGCAATATGGGTAAACAGCACCACAATGGAAAAGAAATTGATAGTGATTTACTTGCAGAGATGGAACATATTGCAGTTATAATCTAGATAACTTACGAATGAAAAATATGATGATTAATCCTCAATTTTACCTTGCTTCTAGCAGCCCTCGTCGCGCACAACTTTTACAAAACTTAGGTTTCCAATTTGAGATTTTTAGTTGTGAAATTGATGAAACGCCACGACTAAATGAAGAAGGCAAAGATTATGTGTTGCGTATGGCAGTTGAGAAAAACCAAGTCGCGCGACAGAAATGGCAGCAAGACAATCTTTCACAAGATGCGTCGTACTTACCTTTTCTGTCGGCAGATACTTCAGTGATTTTAGATGGCAACATTTTAGGCAAACCACAAGATAAGGTAGACGCTGCACAAATGTTACGCGCTTTATCTGGACGTTCACACCAAGTCATTACAGTGATTTGTCTTGCAGATCAGCAGCAAATAAAAACGGTGGTCCAAATCACACAAGTCTATTTTAAAACTTTAACGGACGATGAAATTCAAGGTTATATTGCGACAGGTGAACCGATGGATAAAGCGGGAGCTTATGGAATTCAGCAACTTGGCGGGGCATTTGTAGAACGTATTGAAGGAAGTTTTAGTGGTGTTATGGGCTTGCCAGTATTTGAAACAGTTGAATTGTTAAAAGAGTTTGGGGTTGACTTATTTTAATTGTAGAGAGCTGATAAATTGACTAAAACAAAAAAGTTGCAATCTTCTCTTTAGGGGTTATTATAACCCTATTGGTTAACAGGGAGGTTTAATCAATGGATAGTAAAAGTCTAATTAGACAAATTGAAAAAGACGGTTGGTATCTTGTCGCAGTCAGAGGAAGTCATTATCAATTTAAACATCGCATTAAAACAGGACGTGTGACGATTCCTCATCCCAAAAAAGACTTAGATATTAGAACAGTAAAATCAATTTTAAAACAAGCAGGGCTGTGATCCCGCTTTCATATCAAAGAGGAAAAAATATGTTATATCCAATTGCTATTGAAATGGGCGATGACCAGCATGCTTATGGTGTTATTGTGCCAGATCTACCGGGGTGTTTTTCAGCTGGAGATACCTTAGAAGACGCTTTTTTGAATGCTAAAGAGGCAATCGCTTTTCATATTGAAGGTATGTTAGAGGATGGTGACAATATTCCTCAACCAAGTGCAATTCAAAATCATCAGAATAATCCTGAATTTGCTGGTTTTATTTTTGCTTTAGTTGAGGTTGATTTGACCCATTTAATGGGAAAAACAGAAAAAATTAATGTCACTTTGCCGAGTTTATTAATTAAACGTATTGATGAATTTGTGGCTCAAAATCCTGAATATAAAAATCGTAGCCATTTTTTAGCGCAAGTAGCAAGCAATAAAGTATTAAGTAATTGCCGTACTTGACCAATATATTAGGCAGGACAATGACAGAACATCTTTTCCAATATAAAAAAAATGCAGAATATTGCCCCGTGTGTCATGCATTATTGCAATTAAAACAGGGGAAGAAAGGGTTGTTTTTAGGTTGTTCTGCTTATCCTCAATGCGATTATCTCAAACCATTGCATTCGTATTCTGAAAGCAAAGTGCTTAAAGTGTTGGCGGAACAATGCCCTGAATGCGGGTATCATTTGGTGTTAAAGCAAGGGCACTTTGGCATGTTTATTGGCTGCAGTAATTATCCAGTGTGTCACTTTGTAGTGCATGATGAGCCTGAAGAACAGGCGCAAGAAAACATTCCTTGTCCTGAATGTCAAAAAGGTGAGTTAGTCGCTCGCCGTGGGCGTCAAGGCAAGGTGTTTTATGGTTGTAATCAATATCCCCAGTGTAAATTTACTTTACCCAGTAAGCCCTATTTAGTGGCTTGTCCTGCGTGCGGTAGTCCAGTTTGTAGTGTGAAAAACGAAACTAAACATCAATGTACATTTCAATGTGCAAATAAACGCTGCCGTCATATTTTTGACTCGGAAATTTAATTTTAATGAATATTCAACAAATCGTAGAGCGGCTTAAACAGAATGATGTAGTTGCTTACCCGACGGAAGCCGTTTTTGGTTTAGGCTGTAACCCTAACAGTGAAAGTGCAGTACAAAAATTACTAGTTTTGAAGCAACGTCCAATCGAGAAAGGACTGATTTTAGTTGCTCCAAACTTAAACTATTTATTGCCATTTATTGACACTTCAAGCTTTGAAGAAGCGCATTGGCAACGGTTACAAGCGCAATATGATCGCCCAACTACTTGGGTAGTACCTGCTAAAAGTACGACACCTAAGTTTCTAACAGGGCAATTTAATCGTATTGCAGTCCGTTTATGTCAACATGAAGCTGTGAGGCAGCTGTGTGAATTAGCTGGCTTTGCGCTAACTTCGACCAGTGCGAATTTAACTACATTACCACCATGTCGTAACGCACAAGAGGTTATGGCTCAATTTGGTGACGATTTTCCTGTATTGGATTTGCCAGTAGGAAAGGCGATGAATCCTTCCGAAATTCGCGATCTTTTTACCAATCAATTGTTTAGACAAGGATAAATGATGGATAAATATGCGGTATGGGGTAATCCCATTGCCCAAAGTCAATCGCCACAAATTCACAAAATTTTTGCTGACCAAACTCAACAACAGATGGAATATGTGGCAATGTTAGGTGACGAACAGGACTTTGAACAACAAATACGAGCTTTTTTTGCCCAAGGTGCTTTAGGTTGTAATATTACGGCGCCTTTTAAAGCACGTGCTTTTCAGTTAGCAAATGTTTACAGCGAACGTTGTTTAACAGCGGAAGCCTGTAATACTTTAAAAAAATTAGAAGATGGGCGTTTGTACGCAGATAACACGGATGGTGCAGGTTTAGTCAGTGATTTACAACGTTTAGGTTGGCTTCAACCAGAACAGAATCTGTTGATTTTAGGGGCAGGTGGTGCCACTAAAGGAGTACTACTGCCGTTATTACAAGCTAAACAAAACATTATGTTAGCCAATCGTACGTTGAGTAAAGCAGAGGAGTTAGCACGAAAATTTGCCCAATATGGTCAAATTCATGCTGTGGAACTTAGCGATATTCCTGTGCAACCATTCGATTTGGTTATTAATGCGACTTCATCAGGATTACACGGGCAAACCGTGCACATCAACTCTGAAATTTTGCGAAAAGCGACCGCACTTTATGATATGCAGTATGCGAAAGAGAGTGATACTCCTTTTATGGTTTTATGCAAACAGCTTGGTAAACAAAACGTCAGTGATGGTTTTGGGATGTTAGTCGGTCAGGCAGCTCATGCATTTGAATTATGGCGTGGGGTCATGCCTGAATTTGAGACTTTGTTGGATAAAGCCCTTGTTTAAAATAGGGATAAAAAATACCGCACTTGGAGGCGGTATTTGGGTTTTTGCTGGTTAGTTTTATAAACCTGGGGCTTTCCATAAAGAGGTTGTCAGCCCACTGTCAACAAGTTGTAACTGTTTAGCATACACATCTGCCCATTTAGCTTTATGCGCTTGGTATAACTGATGATTTGTTAGATTAGGTTGATGTTGGCGTTCAAATTTGACCAATTTTTTGCCTGCTTCAGCCAAGGATGGATAAAGACCTACACCAACACCTGCAGCAATTGCACAACCGAGTGCCGTCGCTTCTTTAACAACAGGGATATTGACTACAAGCCCTGTTACGTCGGATAAAATTTGGCTCCAAAGTTTGCCCTTTGCGCCACCACCAGCAAAGACAATTGAGGTCAGTTTGACCCCAGAGAATTTTTCTACTTGATCAAGATTGCAAGAAGAAACAATCGCGGCGTTTTCCTCTAATGCGCGAAATAGTACGGGTTTATTACATTTTTCTGGATCAATGGATAGGTTGATAAAAGAGGGAGCCGCATGATACCAAGATTTAAAATGCATCGCATCAGAGAAAATTGGTATGACATCATTTGCACCGACAGGCACACGCTCAGCCATTTGTTCTAATAAAGTATAAGCATCAGTGCCTAAGCGTTCGGCTAATAATTTTTCTTCTTCACAAAATGCATCTCTAAACCAGCGCATCGTTAGACCTGTAAAGAAACTGATTGATTCTGCTTGGACTAATGGGGCGATAACATGTGGATTGATGCGTACATTCATTTCAGGATCGGTTACTGCTTCAGGCAAATTCACTACCTGTTGCCAGAAGGTACCACCAATGACTGCAGCTTGTGAGGGTTCAGTGATACCTAAGCCAATGCAGCCTAGTTGTACATCACCACCACCGACAACGACAGGTGTGCCTGCTTTCAAACCAGTTTGCTGCGCAACAGGTGCGGTCACTTTTCCTAAAATTTCCCCCGTTTCTTTTACTGGTGTGAGGATATCGGAATTCAACCCAGCCATATCTAATAATTCAGGTGACCATTGACGCGTTTTTAAATTAAGCATACCTGTGGTACCCGCATTAGAGGGTTCAACGGCAAGTTCGCCACTGAGCATAAAACCGAGCCAGTCGCTAATCATCGTTATCGCTTTAGTTTGACGATAAATATCGCTGCGATGATGAGCTAACCAAAGTAGACGAGGTACTGCACTTAAGGCAAGAGTTTGTCCTGAAATCGCATAAAGTTGTTGTTCAAAAGTAGAGTTATAAAGCGTTTTTAATTCATTAACTTCTTCTGTCGCACGTGCATCCACATTACCACAAGCCCAAATTGCTTCTTTATTTTCGTTATATAACACAATGCCTTCACGCATAGAACAAGTCGAAATAGCAGCAATGTATTCTGCTGGAATTTGAGATTTTTGTAACGCTTGTTGGATACAAGCACAAGCCAATTGCCAGTTATTTTTTAAGTCAAATTCCATAGATCCGGGGATATTCGGATCGGACAGATGAGTCCATTCGCGTTGGGCTGCGACGATTTGATTTCCGTCAAGATCGAAAATAACAGCGCGTACACTGCCTGTGCCCGCATCAAGTGCCATAAGATATTGATTGCTCATTGTATTCTCCTCTAAATGAAGGAAGGAAAATGAACTCTTACAGCATTAAAATTAGACTAACGCTGCTAACATCATCCGAGCTGTTTTTTCTTCCGTTACTAATGAATTAATATGTTGTCCATATAATGCACTTAAGATGGCTTCCACTTTATCTTCCCCACCCGCAATACCGATGACATGAGGGATTTTTTTCAAATTATCGAGTGAAACACTGATCAGTTCTTCATGTAAGGGCATATCGGGTTGGAGCTGCCCATCTTTTTGCATAAAATAGCCGAGAATATCGCCGACGGCGCCTTGTTCACGAATTAAACGTTGTTTTTCTTCTGTAATGTAACCTGTGCGCAATAAAGTAGCCTGTCCTTTTTGACGAGTAGCCCCAATACCAACGATAGCAGCATCTGCATGACAAGCCGTGAGCATAATATCTCTGACACAAGCCTCACGTTTGAACAGTTTTGCGGCTTCAATTGAAGACGCACGCAATGGAGCTGGAATAATACTGACTGAGCAAGAACCATCAAGTTGCCCGATCCCTTTCATATAGGCACCTACTCCACCAGATAAAGTAATCAGTTTGATATTGTTATTGGTAATAAACTCATTACTGTGTTTGATGGTTTGCATAATGGTTTCACCAAAACCAATAGCGAGTAGCTGATTAGGTTTCAGCATGGATATCAACATTTGTGCTGCGCCAACTCCTAATCGTTGGTTAATTTCATTTTTCTCTAATGCAGGCAAAATACGAATATGTTTGAGTTGGAAACGCTCTTTTAAGGCTTCTTCTAACTCAAGACATCCCGTAAAACGAGAGTTAATTTGTACTTTTATAATGCCTTGTTGGCGACCTTTTTCTAATAAACGTGATACTTTTAAGCGTGGCAAACCTAATTTTTCACCAATTTCACCTTGTGTTAGGTTATCGTGATAATAGAACCAAGCGATACGTGCCAATAGTTCTTCTTCTGTCATCACTTGGATAACATCATTATTGTCAAATTTATTATCATTCATAATTGTTCTCTAAATTGTCTAACGCATTATTCATTTGTTTAATTTTATTATCAACTGTTCATTTTATTTTTTTGTTTAATTGTGAACAAGATCACTTTTTTACAATAAATGAACTCTTTTTATTTATTTTAGCATAAATTTTAATCTATTTTTGTGATCTGGATCGCGGAAATATTGGTAGGGAATGATTAAGATAATTAACAAATGATAAGTTTAAAAATCATTTGTTCAATTTGTGAAGAAGAGATTAATTATGCAATCTGCCAATTTAGATCACACATGTTTATTAGATGCACGTAATATCAGCAAATCTTTCTCTGGGGTTGAAGTCTTAAAAGCAATCGATTTCTCATTATATGCAGGCGAAGTCCATGCTCTTTTGGGAGGGAATGGTGCAGGTAAATCGACATTGATGAAAATCATTGCCGGCATTCAACCTCAAGACAGTGGTGAATTGATAATCAAAGGTAAGCGTCAAACGGATCTTTCGCCAAATAAGGCTCACCAACTGGGTATTTATCTTGTCCCTCAAGAGCCTTTGTTATTTCCGAATTTGACAGTAAAGGAAAATATTTTATTTGGTTTACCGCAAGATGTTGAAAATGAGAAAAAACTGACCGCACTTTTGACTGACCTTAATTCTCATTTAAGGCTTGATATGCAAGCGGGTTTACTTGAAGTCGCTGATCAACAGATTGTAGAAATTATGCGTGGTTTGATGCGTAATGCGGATATTTTAATTTTAGATGAACCTACGGCATCGTTAACACCTGCGGAAACAGACAATTTTTTCAAGAAAATTCATTCCTTACAAATGAAAGGAGTTGGTATTGTCTTTATTTCTCATAAGCTGCCTGAAGTGTGGCAGATTTCACAGCGCATTAGTGTTATGCGCGATGGTTATATTGCATTAGCAGGCAAAACGGAAACCCTTAATCGTGATGAGGTCATTAGTGCCATTACACCAAAAGCAAAATCAACCAGTTTAACTGAATCACAAAAACTGTGGTTAGAACTACCGGGTCATAATCGAATTAAGTCGAAAGATAAACCAATTTTAACTATCAAAGGGTTAACAGGGGAAGGGTTTAAAGATGTATCTTTAGAAATCTATCCAGGTGAAATTTTAGGACTAGCTGGCGTGGTAGGTGCTGGACGTACTGAGTTAGCAGAAACCATATATGGGTTACGCCAAAAGAAATGTGGCGAGATTTTGTTTGATGGTCAAGAAATTAGTCAGTTGAACATTAAAGCACGTTTACAACAAGGTATTGTGTATTTACCTGAAGATAGACAAGCATCAGGTTTATATTTAGATGCACCATTGACTTGGAATGCGTGTGGGTTGACCTATAACAATATGGGCTTTTGGATTAATACCGCAAAAGAAAGTGCGATTTTAGAGCGTTATCACCGTGCCATTGGGATCAAGTTTAATGATGAGCAACAAGCAGCAAGAACTTTATCAGGCGGTAATCAACAAAAAGTCTTAATTGCAAAATGTTTGGAGGCAAATCCAGCGTTACTGATTGTGGATGAACCGACTCGTGGTGTTGATGTAGGGGCGCGGGCGGATATTTATCAATTAATCCAGAGTGTGGCGAAACAAAATGTGGCAGTGTTGTTTATTTCCTCTGATTTAGAAGAAATCGAGAAAATGTCCCAGCGTGTGTTAGTGATGCATGATGGACATGTTAGTGAGTCGCTTGTTGGTGAGGCGATTAATACAAATAACATTATGAACATGGCATTTGGCGGCGCAAGCGCATAAGGAGAGCAAGGCATGTGGAAATTTATACAAAATAACCGTGAATTAACCATCGTCTTTGCGATTGTTTTGCTCTTTTTGTTGTTGGGATTTGGTGGAAATGGCTTTCATTTACAGACATTAGCCATGATTTTTAATTCTGCACAAATTGTGATTTTGCTAGCAATTGGGGCGACCTTTGTCATTCTGACGCGTAATATCGATGTTTCTGTTGGTTCAACAATGGGATTATGCGCCGTCATTGCGGGCAGCTTATTAAATGCAAGTTTCGGGGCAAGTGCTTTTGTTATTACTTTGTGTTGCGGATTCTTCGCAGGTTTATTTAATGGTGTGTTAGTGACCTTATTGCGTATTCCTGCCATTGTTGCGACTTTAGGTACCTTAGGATTGTATAAAGGGATTATGTTGTTAATTACAGGTGGGAAATGGATTGAAGGCTTACCACAAGATCTTAAAACCCTTTCTGCACCTGCATTTTTAGGTATTTCACCGATTGGTTGGGTATTACTAGCTTTGATTGGTCTGACCTATTTTTTCTTAACTAAAATGAAGTTAGGACGTGATTTTTATGCAGTAGGAGATAACTTACAAGGTGCATTGCAACTTGGCGTGCGAGTAGATCAAGTGCGTATAGCCGCATTTGCCATTAATGGTACGATGGCGGCATTGGCTGGCATCGTGTTCGCCTCACAAATTGGTTTTGTACCAAATTCAACAGGTAATGGCTTAGAAATGAAAGCGATTGCGGCTTGTGTATTAGGTGGAATTAGTTTACTTGGCGGGGCAGGGAATATTATCGGCGCAGTACTTGGCGCCTATTTTCTGATTCAAATCGATTCTATTTTGGTCTTGTTAAAAGTCCCTGCTTATTGGAATAACTTTGTCGCAGGTTTGGTATTGCTAGTGGT
Organism: Pasteurella oralis; assembly: GCF_042681465.1. Taxonomy (NCBI): domain Bacteria; kingdom Pseudomonadati; phylum Pseudomonadota; class Gammaproteobacteria; order Pasteurellales; family Pasteurellaceae; genus Pasteurella; species Pasteurella oralis. Next base: position 73,667 of record NZ_JBHUFP010000025.1, on the reverse strand, counting down.
ATTAGTCTTTGATGGGCGGATACGTGTGATGATTAGTAAAAACATTAAACTACAACGTTACGCACGTTTCTTGAAAGATGATGCAAATACAACGAAATAAGGAGAAGGAACGATGTTTAATTTAAAAAAATACAGTTGGGAAATTGCCTTATTTTGTTTAGTCATCATTGAAATTTTGGGTTTTGGTCTATTTAACCCGCGTATGCTGGATGTGAATGTCTTACTCTATAGTACCAGTGATTTTATTTATATCGGTATGCTAGCGCTTCCTTTAACAATGATTATTGTTTCTGGAGGGATGGATATTTCCTTTGGTTCGACAGTTGGACTTTGCGCAATTTTATTAGGGGTGCTATTTAAAGCCGATGTACCGTTAGTATTGGCAATTCCACTTACTTTTGTGACTGGTATGTTATGCGGTGTGATTAATGCAAGTTTAATTCTTTATACCAAAGTCAATCCGTTAGTTATTACGCTAGGGACAATGTATCTGTTTGGTGGTGGTGCGTTATTACTGTCAGGCTTTGCTGGTGCTACGGGTTATGAAGGTATTGGCGGATTTCCAGATAGCTTATTAGAATTTGCGAACCAAACTTTATTTGGCATTCCAACACCCATTATTTACTTTTTAATCATGACACTGTTGTTTTGGTTATTAATGCATAAAACAACTATAGGTCGTAGTATTTTCTTAATTGGTCAAAGTGAGCGGACTTCACGTTATAGTGCGGTCCCTATTCAGCGTACACTTTATATCATTTATTCCGCGCTCGGTATTATCGCTGCTTTTGTCGCGATTCTATTAGTGTCTTATTTTGGTTCGGCACGTTCTGATCTCGGGAGTTCTTTATTAATGCCTGTCTTGACGGCAGTTGTACTGGGCGGCGCCAATATTTATGGTGGCTCAGGTTCTATTGTTGGCACAGCAATTGCTGCACTTCTGATTGGATATTTGCAACAAGGTCTGTAAATGGTCGGTGTTTCAAATGAAATATCCAGTGCATTATCAGGTGCGTTACTCATTATCGTTTTAATCGGCAAATCGATCAGTTTGCACTACGGTGCCATTGTGCAATGGATTTATCGAAAAACGAAAAGCGAGTCAAATCATTAATGTTCAGATCCAAAACGAAGGAGAATTAACTATGAAAAATCAATTAAAAGCGACCGCACTTGCTATTGCTGTTGGGTTATCGACTTTAGCAACAGCACAAGCAGCTGATCGTATTGCTTTCATCCCGAAATTAGTAGGTGTTGGATTTTTCACCAGTGGTGGACAAGGTGCAACAGAAATGGGTAAAACACTGGGCGTAGACGTCACTTATGATGGTCCAACAGAACCAAGTGTGTCTAACCAAGTGCAATTAATTAATAACTTTGTTAACCAAGGTTATAACGCGATTGTTGTTTCTGCAGTATCGCCAGATGGTTTATGTTCTACTTTACAACGTGCGATGAAACGTGGTGTAAAAGTGTTGACTTGGGACTCTGATACTAAGCCTGAATGTCGCAGTCATTACATCAATCAAGGTACACCAGAGCAATTAGGTTCGATGTTAGTGGAAATGGCATCCAGTCAAATTAGCAAAGCAAAAGCGAAAGTCGCCTTTTTCTATTCAAGTCCAACTGTGACTGACCAAAACCAATGGGTAAAAGAAGCCAAAGCTAAAATTGCGAAAGATCATCCTGAATGGGAAATTGTGACTACTCAATTTGGGTATAACGATGCGATTAAATCGTTACAAACGGCAGAAGGGATTTTAAAAGCATACCCAGATCTTGATGCCATTATTGCACCAGATGCCAATGCATTACCTGCTGCGGCACAAGCGGCGGAAAACTTAAAAGTGAATAATGTTGTCATTGTTGGTTTCAGTACACCAAATGTGATGCGCCCATACGTAAAACGTGGCACAGTGAAACAGTTCGGTCTGTGGGATGTAGTACAACAAGGTAAAATTTCAATTGCAGTAGCAAATGATTTATTAAAAGGCAAAGCCTTAAACGTAGGTGATAAAGTAGAAGTTCAAGGTATTGGTACTGTTGAAGTATCGCCAAACAAAGTTCAAGGTTATGAATATGAAGCGAAAGGTAACGGGATTATTCTTTTACCAGAACGCGTCGTATTCACCAAAGAGAATATTGATAACTACAATTTCTAATTGAGGAGAAGTAAATGGCAGATTTAGATGATATCAAAGATGGTAAAGACTTTGGTTTAGATCGACCACAACGACATAACGCCTTTTATTTAAAAGGATCAGGTGCATTGGATTGGGGAATGCAATCTCGTTTGGCAGATATTTTTAATCCAAAAACCGGTAAAACAATCATGTTAGCTTTTGACCATGGGTATTTCCAAGGACCAACCACAGGTTTAGAGCGAATTGATTTACATATTGCTCCATTGTTTGAATATACGGATGTATTAATGTGTACACGCGGTATTTTACGTAGCGTTGTACCGCCTGATACGCGTAAGCCAGTCGTATTACGTGCTTCAGGTGCGAACTCCATTTTAACTGAACTTTCTAATGAAGCAGTGGCTGTTTCGGTAGAAGATGCACTACGTTTAAATGTATCAGCAATGGCAGCACAAGTTTATATTGGATCGGAATATGAGCACCAATCGATTAAGAATATTATTCAATTAGTCGATCAAGGTACAAGATATGGCATGCCAACAATGGCAGTGACGGGCGTAGGTAAAGATATGGCGCGTGACCAGCGTTATTTCTCGCTAGCAACGCGTATTGCAGCAGAAATGGGCGCACACATCATTAAAACTTATTACGTTGATCAAGGCTTTGAACGTATTACGGCAGGTTGTCCAGTGCCAATCGTGATTGCAGGTGGTAAGAAATTACCAGAACGTGATGCGTTAGAAATGTGCTATCAAGCGATTGATCAAGGTGCGTTGGGAGTGGATATGGGACGTAATATTTTCCAATCTGAAGCACCAATTGCCATGTTGAAGGCGGTTCATGCTGTGGTGCATGGTGGTGAAACCGCAGAAAAAGCTTATCAGCTTTATCTTGATGAGAAAAATCACTAGTTAACAAGCCAAAAAGAGCGGTTGAAATTTGGAAAAAACAGACCGCTCTTTTCAACTCATTTTCCTTCGTTTAGGGAGTCAACTATGTTTGCAATGTTAGTGGAAATTAATATTAAAGAAGGTAAAGAGCAAGAGTTTCTAGAAGTTTTTGCACGAAACCATATTGGGACCAGACAGGAACCGGGTAATTTGCGTTTTGATGTATTACGTGATCCCGAAGTAAAAACACGTTTTTATGCTTATGAGGTTTATGTTAATGAACAAGCCTTAGAAGCACATCGTAAGACTGCGCATTATCATCGTTGTGTTGCAGAGTTGGAACCGATCATGACCGGTGCAAGAAGTAAAAAGATTTTTGATTGGGTCATGCCTGAGAATTTAACGAATGAATGTAAATAAATCACAATTAATTCAGCGCTTAAAAACACAATCAATAAGTATTGGAATTTTAGCATCTGATTGGTTGAAGCTGCCTGATACACTGGCGACGTTATCAGCGCAGCAACATTATTTATTACATTTTGATATTGGAGATGGGCAGTTTTCACCTTTTTTTACTGTAGGTGCTATCGCAGTAAAACAATTTCCCTCACCTTTTATCAAAGATGTACATTTAATGGTAAAAGATCCTTTTAATGTTGCAAAAGATTGTGCAAAAGCAGGCGCTGATATTATTACTTTGCAAATTGAACAGAGCGAAACATTAGCCACTACTATAGATTATCTTGCTACACATTACCCAGAATGCTTAATTGGACTGACGCTATGTCCTGAAACAGAGTTGGTGTCATTAATTCCTTATTTAAACAAAATTGATCTTATTCAGGTCCTCACACTGGATCCAAGAACGGGTATAAAAGCGGAGCAACAATATATCGTTGAGCGGATTGGTGTGCTAATAGAAATGTTAAAGGAAATACGCGCTGAAAAACTCATTGCTGTTGATGGTTCCATGAACTTGACTCTTGCTGCACAGCTCTATCCACTTGGCATTGATTGGGTTGTTTCTGGTAGCGCTTTGTTTAGTCATGATGACTTGCAACAAACGCTTTTACAGTGGAAAACAGCTTTCATTCACAATTGATGTGATAAAAAATACCGCATGTTATAGCGGTATTTTTTTATTTCTATTTATATCGTCGTTTCAACCGAATAAGCCCTTCGCTCATAAATAATAGCATCGAAATAATTAAGCAAATAAAGAGCGGATAAGTAGCGCTATCCAGCTGTTCACCAATTAAGAATGAAACAAATAGCATCATAATAGGTTCTGCGTAACCTAATAAACCCAGTACATTGATTGGTAACAAGCTACTTGCAAGGATATAAGTGTTCAGTGCGACACCACTAATTAGCCCAAGCAATACCAGCAAGATGAAAATATTTGGATTGGCTTGCCGAACAGTATTGAGATCGACCTGTGTAGCAAAATAAATGCAAATGGGTAATAAAAGCGTCATTTCGATGCAAAAACCAGCAAGATCATTAATTTTGAGTATTTTTCGTGTAGCAAAATAGGTGCTGTAGCCGATACTCACTAAGAGTGCTTCCCAAGAAAGCCCACCTTTTAGCACAATATTGGAAAATACACCAATTGCTGCTACGGCAACCGCAAGAAATTTTACTCTCGAAATATGTTCTTTGAAAATAATGCGCCCAACTAAAACCATGACTAAAGGTAAAAGTAAGTAGCCAAAAGACACGCTTAGTGCACTGCCATTATTGGGTGCCCATAAGAATAACCAAATTTGAATTCCCATCATGGCAGAATTAAATAAGAAGCCTAAAATCAGTAAGGGTTGTTGTTTGATTCGTTCAATATAACCAAGCACAGCAGCTTTTTGTTTAAATAGAAAAACAGCAGCGATGACGAAAGGGAGAGTAAAAATGATTCGAAATCCGAAAATATCTTCGCCATTTAATGGCAATAGCAAAGTGGAAAAATAGTATAAATAACCAAATAGTACAGAAGCTGACAACGATAACATTATCCCTTTTAACATAAGCTTACTCTCAACACGTTTCAAAGTCCTAGCGCACTTTCGCCACTTTACGCTAGCGCTTGCCAAAATGCACGTACTAATGGTTGTACCAAACATTTTTTCTGTACACAGATACCGAGCTCAAAAGGTTCTACAGGCGTGTTTAAATGCAATATTGAGATTTGGCTATTCATTGGGCTATTTTTAATTACCACATCAGGTAGCATTGCTACTCCACAGCCGAGTGCAACCATTGGCATAATAGCTTCATGACCTGCGACAGTGGCATAAATTTTGGGATGTTTAATTTTTTGTTGCTTAAACCACTGATCAATGCGCTGACGTGCAGGTCCCTCTACAGGCAAAATAAACGGAATTTGCTGCCAGTCAATAGGTGTTTTTTGTAACAATTGCGTCGCTTGGCAGGCAATACGAGGAGCAATGAGCGAAAGGCTAATGTCGTCGATATAATGAAATGCCACACTGCTTGGCAAATTTTTAGGTCGTCCTGCCAGCGCAAGATCCACTTGTTGAGTTTGTACTTGTTGTAATGCCGCTGCTGGATCGCCAGTAGTGAGCTGAATCTCGACTTTAGGATAACGCACACGAAATTTTTCTAATATATTGGGTAAATGGCTATAAGCTGCGGTGACTGAACAGAAAATCTTGAGTTCACCACTGAGCGCTTGAGTCGGATTGTAGCGTAGTTGTTGTTTTATTTGTTGCCATTCTGCCCAACTTTGTTGTGCGAAAGGAAGGAATTGTTCACCAGCATCAGTGAGTACTACTTGACGATTATCGCGAAGGAATAACGCCTGCCCTAACTCCTCTTCCATACGCTGAATTTGGCGCGATAGCGTAGAAGGCGACATATGGTTTTGCAACGCCGTTTTAGCGAAGTTTCTAGTTTCATACAAGTGAAGAAAAAGTTTGAGATCAGTGAAGTTCAATTTGTAAGGTTTCCAACATATCGTATCAAGTAGCTTTTATATTGCATTAATTGCAACATAAGATACCAATAATATCAATTTACGCAATCATAAAAATCACTATAATCAAAGTAAAGTACAAATAATATGCAAACATAACATCATATCAACACACAACATTAAATTTAAGGACACAACAATGGCTAACTATTTCAACACATTAAATTTACGCCAACAATTAGATCAATTGGGGCGTTGTCGTTTCATGGATCGTAATGAATTTGCAAATGAAGCAAATTATTTAAAAGGTAAGAAAATTGTTATCGTCGGCTGTGGCGCGCAAGGGCTTAATCAAGGGTTAAATATGCGCGATTCGGGTTTAGATATTAGCTATGCATTACGTGCAGAGGCAATTGCGGAAAAACGTGCCTCATTCCAACGTGCGACAGAAAATGGTTTTAAAGTTGGCACTTATCAAGAACTCATTCCAAGTGCAGATTTAGTGGTTAACTTAACGCCAGATAAACAACACTCAAAAGTCGTTGTAGATGTGATGCCATTAATGAAACAAGGCGCAGCTTTAGGTTATTCACATGGTTTAAATATTGTGGAGGTAGGCGAACAAATCCGTAACGATATCACTGTTGTTATGGTCGCACCAAAATGTCCGGGTACAGAAGTACGCGAAGAATATAAACGTGGCTTTGGTGTACCGACTTTGATTGCGGTTCACCCTGAAAATGACCCAAATGGTGATGGATTAGAAATTGCCAAAGCTTGGGCTGCAGCTACGGGTGGTCATCGTGCTGGTGTACTTGAATCTTCATTTGTGGCAGAAGTGAAATCTGACTTAATGGGTGAGCAAACCATTCTGTGCGGTATGTTACAAGCAGGTTCGATAGTGTGTTATGACAAACTTGTTGCAGATGGCAAAGATCCCGCTTATGCAGGTAAATTAATCCAATACGGTTGGGAAACGATTACTGAAGCATTAAAACAAGGTGGTATCACTTTGATGATGGATCGTTTATCCAATTCAGCCAAATTACGTGCGTTTGAGCTTTCAGAGCAAATTAAAGAAAAATTGGCGTTTTTATTTGAAAAACATATGGATGATATTATTAGTGGTGAGTTTTCAGCGACGATGATGGCAGATTGGGCAAATGGCGATGCCAATCTTCTTAAATGGCGTGAAGAAACGGGTAAAACGGCTTTTGAGAATGCGCCAAAATATGAAGGCAAAATCAGTGAACAAGAGTATTTTGATCATGGTGTATTAATGGTTGCGCTAGTGAAAGCCGGTGTGGAACTCGCCTTTGATACTATGGTCGCTAGTGGTATTTATGAAGAATCTGCCTACTATGAATCACTACATGAGTTACCATTAATTGCGAATACAATTGCACGTAAGCGTTTATATGAAATGAATGTGGTGATTTCAGATACTGCTGAGTATGGTAATTACTTATTTGCCAATGTTGCAACGCCAATTTTGGCTAAAGAAATCATGCCAATATTGGAGCGTGGTGATATCGGTGAGCCGACGCCAGCAGTAGAAATTGATAATATTACTTTACGTGATGTGAATGAGGCCATTCGCAATCATCCGATTGAATTAGTTGGTCAAGAATTACGTGGCTATATGACAGATATGAAGCGTATTTCATCAAATTAATAAATGTCTGTGCAAAGCAAACCAGCCATAACAATGGCTGGTTTTTTGTATCAAAATTTTTCAAAAATAGACCGCACTTTAACTCATGCTTAACTTGCTTTTTCTTCTTGTTTGACTTCATCCCAAAGTAAATCCATTTCCATTAATGAGCTTTGTGCAAAGGTTTTATTATGCTTTTTAAGTTTGTTTTCAACTGCGCGGAAACGTTGCTCAAATTTATGATTAGCTTTGCGTAAGCTTTCTTCTGGTTGACACTGCAAATGGCGGCTGAGATTCACTACGGCAAATAATAAATCACCAATTTCTTCTTCAATTTTAGTTTGTTGTTGATTTTTTTGATTGATTTCCTGTTGTACTTCGTCAAGTTCTTCTTTAATTTTTTCAATCACTTGATTGATGTCATTCCAATCAAAGCCCACTTTTGAGCAACGTTTTTGGAGTTTTTCTGCTCGCATTAGTGCTGGAAAAGCATGAGGAATATTATCTAAAATTGAAGTTTGCCCTTTCTCTTTATTTTCTTGAGCTTTGATTTCATTCCAATTTTGTAAGGCATCTTGTGCATTATTCGCATTTTTATTGCCGAAAACATGGGGATGGCGGCGAATAATTTTACTAGAAATTGCATTCACTACATCATCGAAGGTAAAATACTCCTCTTCTGTGGCTAGCTGGCTAAAGAAGACCACTTGTAATAAAAGATCACCGAGTTCTTCTTTTAGGTCTTGCATATTATTTTGTTGGATGGCTTCGATGACTTCATAGGTTTCTTCAGTTAAGCAAGGAATCATAGTTTGATAATTTTGTTTGAGATCCCAAGGGCATCCTCCATTTGGATTGCGTAGTTGGGCAATCAATTTTACAAAATCTTGAATTGAATGTGTCATTGTTGTGAGACCTTTTAAAAAAACATTGAGATTTATCATAGTATAACTTTTTAGGGCAGAAGTGGAATTTTAGATTAACAGGAAAACTTCTTTAAAACGTGATCTAGTGCATACTTTTTTTTATGGAGCGGTGTTATGATAGCTTTGATTCATGACTAACCCCCTCGATCAGATAAGGAGTTTATTATGTATAAACACGTATTAGTAGCGGTAGATCTTTCTGATGAAAGTCAATTTTTATTGGAAAAAGCAGCTGGCGTAGCAAGACGGAATGAGGCGAAATTATCAATTATTCACGTTGATGTGAACTTTTCTGATCTTTATACGGGATTGATTGATGTCAATATGGCATCAATGCAAGATCGTATTTCTACTGAAACGCAGCAAACATTGGTACATTTAGCTGAAAATGCAAGTTACCCAGTGACTGAAAAACTTAGTGGTAGTGGCGATTTAGGTCAAGTATTAGCCGATGCTATCGAAAAATACGATGTTGACTTGCTTGTTACTGGTCATCATCAAGACTTTTGGAGTAAACTAATGTCTTCGACACGTCAAGTAATGAATAGCATTTCGGTAGATATGTTAGTCGTGCCATTACGTGATGAATAGGGTCGTCTTATTGATAATTAAACTTTTGTAAAAAGTTTGTAAAAATTTAACCGCACTTTGATTAGATCATTGAAGTGCGGTTGGTTTTTTTGTAGGCTTTAAGAGGTAAAAAAATCTTTATTTTTAATAGAAAAAGCCTTTTTATAAATGCCAAAAATATGCAAGAATAAGTAGACTAACTTTTAATCGTATTGTTATTAGTTATTTAAAATAATATGAAAAGCAAGGCTTATATATAAATGAAAACAACAGCAGAAATTAGACAATCTTTTCTTGATTTTTTCCATACTAAAGGACATCAGATTGTAGCAAGTAGCTCACTTGTTCCTGACAATGATCCAACTTTATTATTTACAAACGCAGGAATGAACCAATTTAAAGACGTTTTTTTAGGTATGGATAAACGTTCTTATTCACGAGCAACAACAGCGCAGCGTTGTGTTCGTGCTGGTGGTAAACATAATGATTTAGAAAATGTCGGTTATACCGCACGCCATAATACTTTTTTTGAGATGCTCGGCAATTTCAGTTTTGGTGATTATTTTAAAAAAGATGCCATCCACTTTGGTTGGGAATTTTTGACTTCGCCACGTTGGTTAGCCTTACCGAAAGAAAAATTGTGGGTAACCGTTTATGCAACTGACGATGAAGCCTATGATATTTGGAATAAAGAAGTGGGTGTTCCAGCGGAGCGCATTGTTCGTATTGGTGATAATAAAGGGGCGCCGTACGCCTCTGATAACTTTTGGGCTATGGGTGATACTGGACCTTGTGGACCTTGTACGGAAATCTTTTATGACCATGGCGAACATATTTGGGGGGGACCTCCGGGATCGCCTGAGGAAGATGGTGATCGTTATATCGAAATTTGGAATATCGTTTTTATGCAGTTTAATCGTCATTCTGATGGTACAATGGAACCGTTACCAAAACCTTCCGTTGACACAGGTATGGGATTAGAACGCATTAGTGCAGTATTACAACATGTTAATTCAAACTATGAAATTGATATTTTCCAAAAATTAATTGCTAAAGTTTCTGAGTTAACAGGTGAAAAAGATCTCAATAATAAATCATTACGTGTAATTGCTGACCATATTCGTTCATGTGCGTATTTAATCGCTGATGGTGTCATTCCATCAAATGAAGGTCGTGGTTATGTATTGCGTCGTATCATTCGTCGTGCTGTACGTCATGGTAATTTATTAGGTGCTAAGGAAGCATTTTTCTATAAATTAGTGCCAACCTTAATTGATGTCATGGCAGAAGCGGGGGTTGAAGTAAAAGAAAAGCAGGCTAATGTTGAAAAGTTATTACGTTTAGAAGAGGAGCAGTTTGCTCGTACTTTGGAGCGTGGTTTGGCATTGTTAGATGATGCATTAGCTAATGTGCAAAATGGTGTGCTTTCTGGTGAAGTGGCGTTTAAGTTATATGACACTTATGGTTTCCCATTAGATCTTACGGCAGATGTGTGTCGTGAACGTCATATTACAATTGATGAGGCTGGTTTTGAGCGTGAAATGGAAGCGCAACGTTTGCGTGCACAATCAGCGAGCCAATTTGGTATGGATTACAATAATGTGATCCGCGTTGAAGGTACGACAACCTTTGAAGGTTATACTGAGTCTGAATCTTTAGCAAAAGTGACCGCACTTTTTGCAGAAGGCAAGCCAGTAGAACGTATCGAGGCTGGTCAAAGTGCGGTGGTTATTTTAGAAAATACGCCGTTCTATGCTGAATCTGGCGGACAAATTGGTGATAGTGGTCGACTAGCTGGTCAAGGTTTCTCATTTGATGTGAAAGATACGCAAAAATATGGTCAAGTTTTTGGGCATATTGGTGAGCTAGTGAGTGGTAGTTTGGCAGTTGGGCAATCTGTCAATGCAGTAGTTGATGTGGCATGTCGTAATCAGACTTCACTAAACCATTCAGCGACCCATTTATTACATGCTGCATTACGTCAGGTGCTAGGTACACATGTTGTTCAAAAAGGTTCGTTAGTTTCAGATGTTGCATTACGTTTTGATTTTGCGCATCCAGAAGCGATTAGTAAAGAACAATTGTTTGAAATTGAACGTATTGTCAATCAGCAAATTCGTGCTAACCATCCTATTCAAACTGAGCTGATGGAGCTTGAAGCTGCAAAAGCAAAAGGTGCGATGGCATTATTTGGTGAGAAATATGCCGATCAAGTACGTGTTTTGACAATGGGTGATTTTTCTATTGAACTTTGTGGCGGTATCCATGCCAAACGTACCGGTGATATTGGTTTATTTAAAATCACCACAGAAACTGCTATTGCAGCAGGGATTCGTCGTATTGAAGCTATTACTGGTGAAAATGCGATTTGTTGGTTACATCAGCAACAAGCATTGCTAACGCAAAGTGCCGATTTATTGAAATCGGATGTCAATTCAGTTGTAGAGAAAATTCAGCAGTTACAAGATAAGTCGAAAAAAGCTGAAAAAGAGTTACAAATTTTGAAAGAAAAAGCTGCGATGCAGGTAGGGTCTGATTTAGCGAAAAGTGCAGTTAAAATTAATGATGTTTCTGTCATTATTCAGAAACTTGATGGTGTTGAGGCCAAATCGCTACGTGTTATGGTTGACGATTTGAAAAATCAACTTGGTTCAGCAGTCATTGTGTTTGCCTCTGTGGTCGATGGCAAGGTCAATTTAATTGCAGGTGTGACAAATGATTTAACTAGCAAAGTGAAAGCAGGCGAGTTAGTCAATGTGTTAGCACAACAAGTTGGTGGTAAAGGTGGTGGTCGTCCAGATATGGCGATGGCTGGTGGTACGCAAGTTGATAATGTGGATCAAGCATTATCTGTTGGCGCAGAATGGCTAAAAGCAAACTTGTAGTATAACACTTTCACTTCAGAATTGTTTTATACGCTAAGCGCAAAACAGCGAAGTGAGTAGTTTCGATATGTAAGATAGGGATGTTGTAAGCAAACAGGAATTTTGCATAAACTATAAAAAGGTGAGGAGTTCATATGCTAATCTTAACCCGTAAAGTTGGCGAAAGCTTACTCATCGGCGATGATATTTCTATCACGATTCTAAATATACGAGGAAATCAAGTAAAAATTGGAATCAAGGCCCCTAAAGATGTTTCTGTTCATAGAGAAGAGATTTACCAACGTATTAAACAGGCATTAGATGAGCCGCAGCAACCTGAATGAACGGATATTTAATAACAAGATTAATTTAAATATTCTTAGTTGGGTGAGGTTGAGTTGAAATGTAAATGATATCGTATAGGGCGGACGTTATGGTAATGCTAAAGCCTAAGGTAATCATTGTTAGTGGGGCATTTATTTAAGTGATTATATTGAGCATTTGTTGCTTTGTACGAATTATAGCTCAGAGCCGATGAAAAAACATATATATAGTAATCATAGCAATGATTTTTTAAGCGTTTAAAATTGTTTCTATATTGCTATTAACAAAAGGAAAAAGAATGAAAGCGATTATCCCCGTTGCAGGTTTAGGGACTCGTATGCTACCTGCTACAAAAGCAATTCCAAAAGAAATGCTAACGTTGGTGGATAAGCCATTGATTCAATATGTTGTTAATGAATGTGTTGCAGCAGGTATGAAAGAAATTGTCTTGGTCACACATTCTTCAAAAAATGCGATTGAAAATCATTTTGATACATCATTTGAATTGGAAACCATGCTTGAGAAACGTGTGAAACGTCAACTTTTAGATGAAGTTCGTTCAATTTGTCCGAAAGATGTGACGATTATGCATGTACGTCAAGGTAATGCAAAAGGATTAGGGCATGCAGTATTATGCGGGCGTCCTGTTGTGGGAAATGAACCTTTTGCAGTGATTTTGCCAGATGTCTTATTGGCTGATTTTTCGGCAGATCAAAAACGCGAGAATTTAGCTGCGATGGTAAAACGCTTTAAAGAAACGCAAATCAGTCAAATCATGGTAGCACCAGTTGCAGAGAAGGATGTGAGTAGCTATGGTATTGTTGATTGTGGCAGCGCTACTTTAACTAATGGTGATAGTGCTAAAATTAATAATATTATAGAAAAGCCAAGCCTCGATAAGGCACCATCTAATTTAGCAGTAGTGGGACGTTATGTCTTCTCTGCTGCAATTTGGGATTTACTTGAAAAAACTCCAATTGGTGTTGGTGATGAAATTCAATTAACTGATGCGATTGATATGTTAATTGAAAAAGAAACTGTTGAAGCCTTTCACATGACAGGTAAAACTTTTGATTGTGGCGATAAAATTGGTTATATGCAGGCATTTGTTGAATATGGTTTGCAGCATGAAAAATTAGGTCAACCATTTAAAGCATATTTAAAACAGTTAGTAAAATCGCTTTAATATCAGCTTATTCTTTTCTTTTTAGGCATCCTTTGTGGTGCCTTTTCTTTTAGACAGATATCTAGCTATCTTAACGGCTAGATTGTCATTCTTGTTGTTTTTCATTAAAATACCACATGATTATTAAGCATATTTATAGGGTAACAGAATGGCAAATTGGAATGGTAAATATATTAGTCCTTATGCAGAGCATGGGAAGAAGAGTGAACAGGTTAAAAAAATCACTGTATCAATACCAATTAAAGTACTAGAGATTCTGACGAATGAACGTACGCGCCGTCAAATTCGTAATTTACGCCATGCGACTAATAGTGAGTTACTTTGCGAAGCATTTTTGCACGCATTTACTGGACAGCCATTACCGACTGATGAAGATCTATTAAAAGAACGTCATGATGAGATTCCTGACGAGGCAAAGAAAGTGATGCGTGAACTTGGGATTGATCCTGAAAGTTGGGAATATTAAGTCGAAGATCAAAGTGCGGTCAAAATTTTTAAAATTTCAACCGCACTTGTATTCACTCAAGATGATAAATTAAGCTTGATCACCAATTAATACAGATTCTAACGCAATTTCAATCATATCATTGAAAGTTAATTGACGCTCTTCTGCGGTGGTTTGTTCATGAGTACGGATATGATCTGAAACAGTACAAATTGTTAATGCTTTTGCACCAAACTCTGCTGCTACGCCATAGATACCCGCTGCTTCCATTTCAACACCTAAAATACCGTATTTTTCCATAACATCAAACATTTCTACATCTGGTGTATAGAAGAGATCAGCGGAGAACAAGTTACCAACACGGACATTAACGCCTTTTGCTTTTGCTGCTTGTACTGCGGCCATTGTCATGTCAAAGTCTGCAATTGCTGCAAAGTCATGATTTTTAAAGCGGATACGGTTAACTTTTGAATCGGTACATGCGCCAACACCAATGACAACATCACGTAATTGCACATCCATACGTACTGCACCACAAGAACCTACACGAATAATTTTTTTTACACCATATTCTGTAATTAATTCTTTCGCATAGATTGAACAAGATGGGATACCCATACCATGCCCCATGACAGAAATTTTACGACCTTTATAAGTCCCTGTGTAGCCTAACATATTACGTACGTTAGTCACTTCTTTTACATCTTGTAAGAATGTTTCTGCAATGTATTTTGCGCGTAGTGGATCGCCTGGCATTAGAACAACGTCTGCAAATGCGCCTGCTGGAGCGTTAATATGTGGAGTCATGTTGAATTCCTCTTTGTTAATAATGAAGGGAAAATGATGATATAAGTGCTAAAGTCTTATATCAGACCTTGGTTTATACGTGTAATAACGTATATTGTAACTTTAATTTCAATGGATATTGATTAACGATAAAGTTACTCATTAATTTTGTGGGCAAGTCATGCTTGAATCATGAATATTCTTTTTAAGCAAACGTTTACTTAGCCCCTATATGACAACACCACGAACAAGTCGTGGTGTTGTGCTTTAGTTTAGTACATTAATAATATCGTATTTCTTATGATAATGCGACACCACCTAAACCGATAAACAAGCCCGCAATTGTTGCGCTCATTAAGTTTGCTAGTGAGCCTGCGATAACTGCTTTAATTCCTAAGCGTGCGATGTCACCACGACGGCTTGGCGCTAATGCACCTAAGCCACCTATTAAGATTGCGATTGAGCTGAAGTTAGCAAAGCCACAAAGCGCGAACGTGATGATAGCTTGTGTTTTGTCAGTTAGCTGGACCATATTTGCATTTTCAGCTGCGCTTTTTAAGTAGGCTGTAAAGTCTAAGTAACCCACGAATTCATTTACCGCTAATTTAGTACCAATCATACGACCGGCAATTTCAGCTTCGTTCCAATCTACACCGATAACCCAAGCCAGTGGTTTAAAGATCCAACCTAAAATTAAACCAAGTGATAATTCTGGCATATTGAACCAACCACCGATTCCACCAAGGATACCGTTGATTAATGCGATTAATGCAACAAAAGCAATTAACATTGCACCTACATTAAGGGCTAAGTTCATACCTGATGATGCACCACCTGCGGCTGCATCAAGGATATTAGCTGGTTTTTCTAAATCCACTTTTTCTAAATCATCATTAAATTTTTCAGTTTGCGGATAAAGAATTTTTGCAAATAATAAACCCGCTGGCGCAGCCATAAATGACGCTGCGATTAAGTATGGTAATGGTACGCCCATGCCAGCATAACCTGCCATAACAGAACCCGCAATTGATGCTAAACCACCACACATAATTGCGAATAATTCAGATTCAGTCATTTTGCTGATGTAAGGTTTAACCACTAATGGTGCTTCAGTTTGACCAACAAAAATGTTTGCAGCCGCAGACATAGACTCTGATCTTGAAGTGCCTAACAAGGTTTGTAAACCACCGCCGATAATTTTAATGATCCATTGCATTATACCGATGTAGTACAAAACGGAGATTAAAGCTGAGAAGAACACGATGATTGGTAACACGCGTAAAGCGAAAACAAAGCCGCCGCCGCCAAATACTTCAAACATTTTATCGCTGACTAAGCCACCGAATAAGAAGCTAATACCCTCGTTACCGTAAGAGATGACTTTACTGATACCATCAGAAAGCCAAAGTAATGCGTCACGACCAACTGGTACATATAAAATTAATGCACCAATTGCAATTTGAATACCTAATGCACCAAATACAGTGCGTAAATTGATGGCTTTGCGATTATTAGAAAGCAAGAAAGCAATCGCTAATAATACAACAATACCGAGAATACTGATTAATGTACTCATAATTGTAAAGTCCTTTACTAAGTTAGAATAAAAAAATAATGGTCAATAATTTTACTGTGTTTTGGATTAAAAATCTTGCTTTATTGGAGCATAAATAATCAAAAACACTTAAATTTTCATCAAAATGTGATATGGCTCTCAATTTAGAGTGGAATAAGATATGCCTGAATATTATTGGGATAATTTTCTTTTTCCATTATCATAAAGATGATTATTGATTGGCTAATTTTATTTTTTATGCAAAAAAAGTTTCATGTGTTGCCGCAAACACCTTGGATGGCTTCTTCATTTTGGGGATTGGAGCTTAAACCTTTTGTTGTACTTGTTCTGTCATTAGCTATTTTTGGTATTGGAGAGGGATTGATTCTTCTTTCTGATCTTGGTTCAGCGCCTTGGACGGTATTATCACAGGGGATTTCGTTACAAATTGGCTTTAGTGTTGGTTGGGCGTCTTTTATAGTCAGCTGTATTGTGATGCTGTTATGGTTGCCGCTTAAACTTCGTATGGGGTTAGGGACTCTTTTGAATGTTATTGTGATTGCATTGTTTTTAGGTTTAACAGCAGAATTTATGCCAAAACCGACCGCACTTTTTATACGCTTTGGTTATATTATTCTTGGTATTTGGTTAATTGGGATTGGTTCTGCTTTTTATTTGACTTGCCATCAAGGTGCGGGACCAAGAGATGGCTTAATGGTTGGATTGTGCCAACGTTTCCATTTAAAAGTCAGTGTAGTACGAACATTGATGGAAATTACCGTTTGTACGTTAGGGTTTATATTAGGTGGGACCCTTGGTGTTGGCACAATTTTATTTGCTATTTCAATTGGCTGGGTTATTCAATTTATCCTTTCTCATTTACTTGGCTTGCCAAATTTGTCTGACAAAAGGAATAACTTGAGTTAATACAGCTTGTATTGAAATTAAGCTTAAATCCATTTGGCTGACTTTATCTTGTGTTTGCGGTGAGAATGCTAAGTGCTTTTCTGGCGCATTGATAGGTTGCCAACGCAATGGTGTTGCAGAACGACGACTTGGATAGAAACCAATCGTGGCAATATTGAGTGCGGCACTTAAATGTAAAGGACCAGTTGAGCCTGCAATAAAGAGATCGGCGCAGGCTAATGAATGAGCAAAATCAACTAACCCATTATTTTTATCATAAATTACGATACGTTTATCATTGGTTAGTTTGGCTAATTCATGTGCTTTTTCACTTTCATTAGGACCAGCTGTTAAAACAATATTGCAATCCAATTGTTGTAATAGCCCCGTGATTAATTCAGCATATTGTGTGAGAGATAAATTGGTTGCAGACCCTCCAGAGCCACTATGTACAAAAATCCATTTTCGGTTCAGATCTAAACCTAACTGCTGTGCGAGCATGTCTTTTTGCTGATGTATTTTGCTTTGCTCAAAAGTTAAATAAGGTGGAATTGGTTCAATAATAGGTTGTCCTGTTTTTTGTAAAAAAGCACGAGCCAGATCTAAATTATATTCAAATTCTGGTTTTAAGGATTTTGAGCGTCGTTGGGTGATCCGATGATTATATAAGAATTGAATTAGTTTAGTCGCTGGTGCTAAACGGAACGGGATTTTAGCTTTCCAAACCAGTAATGCATTATATTTGTCAGAAAAAAAATTAATTGCCGCGTCAAACTTTTCTTCTTTGATTGTCTGTAACGTAATCAGTTGGGCTGGTTTCTCAGCATGTTTGCCCGAGTCGATAATCACATCATCTAAATAAGGGCAAATACGTGCTAGATCAGCTGTATATTGAGGAACAAGTGCGGTGAGTTTTAAGGTAGGATTTGATTGTTTCAACATAGCAAAAGCTGGCCAAGCCAACATAAAATCCCCAAGTTTATCGTTACGTACTACTAACACTTTTTGCATTTTTTCTTCTCAACTTTTGTTCAATTTGATAGCTGAATATTTTAACTTGTTTAATTGCAAAATTTAATTAAAAAATTGAGTGTACTTTACTGTACTGAATAAGCCGATTAAAACGCTTATTTCTTGCATTTTGCTAAAAAAAGAGTATGATCCACAGGCTTTTTGTCTATATATACAGAGAAAAAAGTAAGTTTAACTCTCAAGATAACTTCGATGATTGAGAGTTTTCTTTTTGTAATCAAACATTTAGAGGAAGGTTATGGTAACCATTCGTTTATCTCGTGGCGGAGCTAAAAAACGCCCATTCTATCAAATCGTTGTCGCTGATAGCCGTTCACCACGTGACGGTCGCTTTATTGAGCGCGTAGGCTTTTTCAACCCATTAGCAACAGGTAAGGCTGAGCGTTTACGCTTAGATTTAGAGCGTGTTAATGCGTGGTTAGAAAAAGGTGCATCTTTATCAGATCGCGTTTCTGCTTTAGTGAAAGAAGCTAAAAAAGCAGCGTAATTTGTTCTAATTTATTAGTAACAGTAGAACGAGATAGGTGATGAATATGCAACAACAAAGAATTGAAGTAGTTGGCAAATTAGGCTCAACTTATGGTATTCGTGGTTGGTTACGTATTTATTCATCAACAGAACATGCTGAAAGCATTTTTGATTACCAACCTTGGTTTTTAAAGATTAAAGGGCAATGGCAACCAACTGAATTAGAAAGCTGGCGTTATCACAATAACGATTTGATCGTGAAGTTAAAAAATGTAGATGATCGCGAGGCAGCTCAAGTGTTAGCTAATATTGAAATCGGCGTTGATTTGGCAGTTTTTCCAACGCTCGAAGAAGGCGACTACTATTGGCATGATTTAATCGGCTGTAATGTAGTTAACCTAGAAGGCTATACAATGGGTACTGTAACTGAGATGATGGAAACAGGTTCTAATGATGTACTAGTTGTGCGTGCAAATGCCAAAGATGCTTTTGGGAAACAAGAACGGTTAATCCCGTTTTTGTATGAACAAGTAGTTAAAAGAGTAGATCTCTCCACAAAAACTATCGAAGTGGATTGGGACGCTGGTTTCTAACCTCAGGTATGCTGTTTAGCTTGAGTTGTCGCATTTTGAGATATAAGGATAACTTATGTTAGTTGGGATTATTAGTCTATTCCCCGAAATGTTTCAAGCAATCACAGAATTTGGGGTAACAGGTAGAGCCGTTAAACAAAATCTCTTACAAGTGCAATGTTGGAATCCAAGAGATTTCACTCATGATAAGCACAAAACTGTGGATGATCGTCCTTATGGCGGTGGTCCAGGGATGCTGATGATGGTACAACCGTTACGCGATGCAATTAAAGCGGCGAAAGCGGAAGTAGGAGAAGAGGCGAAAGTGATTTATCTTTCGCCACAAGGACGCAAACTTGATCAGGCTGGAGTAAAAATCCTAGCAGAAAATCAAAAAATGATTTTATTGTGTGGACGTTATGAAGGTATTGATGAACGACTGATTGAAACAGAAGTCGATGAAGAATGGTCAGTTGGTGATTATGTGCTTACAGGTGGTGAATTACCTGCGATGACATTAATTGATGCTGTTGCAAGATTTATCCCTGGTGTACTTGGCAAACAAGCCTCAGCAGAGGAAGATTCTTTTGCTGAAGGTTTATTAGATTGCCCACATTATACGCGTCCTGAAGTGTTAGATGGCTTGGCTGTTCCACCTGTGCTGATGTCGGGAAACCATGAGCAAATTCGTCAATGGCGATTAAAAAAATCCCTTGAGCGAACATGGTTACGACGCCCTGAGCTATTAGAAAGCCTAGCTCTGACTGACGAACAACGTAAGCTGTTAAAACAGATTCAATCTGAACAATAGTAATTGACAAGCTTTTTAATCAATTTTTCTGTCAGTAAATTGGTTAATATAGAATGCCACATATCAGTTCAATCTAGGATTTAAAAAGGTTAATTATTATGAGTAACATCATTAAACAACTTGAACAAGAACAATTAAAACAAAATTTACCTAGCTTCCGCCCAGGTGATACTTTAGAAGTTAAAGTATGGGTTGTTGAAGGTAGCAAACGTCGTCTGCAAGCATTCGAGGGCGTGGTTATTGCAATTCGTAACCGTGGCTTGCATTCTGCATTTACTTTACGCAAAATTTCTAACGGTGTTGGTGTTGAGCGTGTATTCCAAACTCACTCTCCAATCGTTGAAAGTATTTCTGTGAAACGTAAAGGTGCAGTACGTAAAGCGAAGCTTTACTACTTACGTGAGCGTTCAGGTAAATCTGCACGTATTAAAGAACGTTTGGGCGATTAATTGGCTCACGAAAAGGCTTGGAATTCCAAGCCTTTTTTCTTTTCCCACTTAATAAAAGTGCGGTCTATTTTTATAAAATTTTATTGGTTAGTTATATAACCTTAACATGTAGAGATGAGGTGTTGGGGTCATTATTAGGCTGATTTAGAAAACCAATTCGGTTTTCTTTACCTAACTTTTGTTCAGCGGCTCTTTCTGATTTTATTTTGTGATCCCTATCAATAAAATACGATTTTTTAATTCCTAAATTAATGTGAACCACGCATACTGAGTGTAAGATTTTTTGATAGTGAAGCATCATTGTTATTAAAAATATCTTGTTTTGGTGAGTGATTAAAAATATAAGAAGCTGGGGATCAAATTATGGTGGCATTGAAAGCAATTATTGCGCTTATTGGTATTATCGTAGCAGTCTATTTATTAATAAAAAAATATGAAACTCGCACTGTGTTAATTGGTGTGGGGTTGTTAATGTCTATTGCAACTCTTAACCCTATGGGGGCACTCGATGCTTTTGCGAAAAGCATGACGTCGGGAGGGTTGATCATGGCAATCTGTTCTAGTATGGGCTTTGCTTATGTGATGAAATATACTCAATGTGATACACATTTAGTCCATTTATTAACAAAACCATTAAGTGGGTTGAAGTTTTTCTTAATTCCTATCGCAACAATTATTACATTCTTTATTAACATTGCGATTCCTTCTGCAGCAGGTTGTGCAGCAGCAGTTGGAGCAACTTTAATTCCAGTATTAAAAAGTTCAGGCGTGCGCCCAGCAACAGCTGGGGCGGCAATTTTGGCGGGTACTTTTGGATCAATGATGAGTCCAGGGTCTTCTCATTCAGCGATGTTAAGTGAAATGTCAGGCTTAACTGTAACACAAGTTAACTTATCTCATGCACCTTATACAATGATTGCTGGTGCAATTGGGGCAGTTATGTTAACGATTTTAGCTATCGTGTTTAAAGATTATGGTGAAGCACATCGCCAAGCCTATTTAGCAGAAAATAAAGAGAGTGAGCAAAATGCAGAAGGCATGAAAGTGAATATTCTTTATGCATTAGCGCCATTAGTTCCTTTAGTTATTTTAGTCATTGGTGGTACGTCTTTACAAAAAATGCCTGGCTTAGAATGGACTAAAATGGGGGTGCCGCAAGCGATGTTAATTGGTTCATTATATGCGGTAGTGATGACACGTATTTCACCAGCCAAAATCACAAATGAGTTCTTTAATGGAATGGGAAATTCTTATGCTAATGTGTTAGGTATCATTATTGCTGCAAGTGTCTTTGTCGCAGGTCTAAAATCAACAGGTGCCATTGATACTGCTATTGAATTTCTCAAACATTCAAATGAATTTGTCCGTTGGGGAGCAACCGTTGGACCATTCTTAATGGGCATTGTGACCGGATCGGGAGATGCTGCCGCGATTGCGTTCAATACCGCGGTGACACCTCATGCAGTCGAATTAGGTTATACCCATGTTAATTTAGGTATGGCTGCCGCGATTGCAGGGGCGATTGGACGTACAGCATCACCAATTGCTGGAGTGACGATTGTTTGTGCTGGTTTAGCAATGGTCAGCCCAGTTGAAATGGTTAAACGTACTGCACCAGGCATGATTCTTGCCATCTTATTTTTAGCATTGTTTATGTTGTAATCATAAAGAGGAGTGATTCAATGAGTATAACACTGGAACAACTCATCCAATGGCGTCGTGAATTTCACCGTTTTCCTGAGATTGGTTGGTCTGAGTTTTGGACAACCAGTCGTATTGCTGATTATCTTGAGGAAATGGGGTTTGATATTTTACTTGGTGATAAGATTATTAATCCTGAATTTGTACGTGGTCGCCAGCAAGTTGTTGTCGAAACCGGGTTAGCAAAGGCGATCGCTTATGGCGCAAAAGCAAAATGGCTTGAACAAATGAATGGGTATACTGGTTGTGTAGCGGTATTAGATACTGGTAAACCGGGTAAAACTGTTGCATTACGTTTTGATATTGATTGTGTTAATGTGACTGAAACCACTCATCCTGATCATATTCCAAA
The DNA here is from genome assembly GCF_042681465.1 of Pasteurella oralis. NCBI lineage: Bacteria > Pseudomonadati > Pseudomonadota > Gammaproteobacteria > Pasteurellales > Pasteurellaceae > Pasteurella > Pasteurella oralis. The sequence continues at coordinate 51,100 of NZ_JBHUFP010000025.1, read as the reverse complement.
CCAATATCATTTCGCTTCGCTTAATGATGGTTTTATGCATGCTTGTGGGCATGATGCGCATATTACAATTGGCTTAGGAACTGCTAAATGGTTAGCTGAAAATAAAAATAAGCTCAGTGGTAAAATTAAAATTGTTTTCCAACCAGCTGAAGAAGGGGTGCGAGGTGCAGCCGCGATTGCTGCAAGTGGTGTAATTGATGATGCGGATTATTTTGCTAGCTCGCACATTAGCTTCTGTGCGGATACTGGGACAATCATTTCGAACCCTAAAAATTTCTTATCTACGACAAAAATTGATATTCGTTATCAAGGTAAACCAGCCCATGCAGGTGCTGCGCCACATCTAGGGCATAATGCTCTACTTGCTGCAGCTCATACTGTCACTCAGCTACATGGTATTGCCCGTCATGGTGAAGGGATGACACGAATTAATGTTGGTGTGCTCAATGCTGGTGAAGGGCGTAATGTTATTCCTGCAACCGCACAACTCCAATTAGAAGTTCGAGGTGAAAATAAAGCTATTAATGAATATATGGTTGCACAAGTAATGCAAATTGCTAAAGGTATAGCGATTAGCTTTAATGTCAATTATGAAACCGAGATAATGGGGGAAGCTGTCGATATGGTGAATGATGAAGAACTCATTCAGCTTGTCGAGAAAATCGCGTTACAACAGCCTGATATTAAACGGACTGATGCAGATTATGCGTTTAATGCAAGTGAAGATGCGACGATTCTAGGACGTCGTGTACAAGAGCAGGGTGGCAAAGCGATTTATTTTATTCTCGGTGCAGATCGTACAGCAGGTCATCATCAGGCAGAGTTTGATTTTGATGAAACGCAGTTATTAACAGGTGTGAATATATATACTGCGTTGCTTCAACATTTACTGGCTTAATCTTTGCTAGATTTATTACCTGCTGTAGCATGTGAAATATGTTAAAAAATAGCTGTTTACATAACAGCTATTTTTCTTTTTAGTCTTCAATGTGTTCAGTTAAGAAACCACCACTTTGATGAGCCCACAGTTTGGCATAAAGTCCATTGCGTTCCAGTAATTCACTATGGGTACCTTGTTCTACAATTTGACCTTTATCCAGCACAATCAAACGATCCATTGCCGCGATAGTGGATAAGCGGTGAGCAATCGCAATAACCGTTTTATTTTCCATCATTTTATCGAGACTTTCTTGAATAGCCGCCTCAACTTCAGAATCTAATGCACTGGTCGCTTCATCTAATAATAAAATTGGTGCATCTTTTAACATCACACGTGCAATGGCAATACGTTGACGTTGTCCACCAGATAATTTTACACCGCGTTCACCAACATGTGCATCATAACCAGTGCGCCCTTTGGCGTCACTTAACTGTGGAATAAAATCGGCAGCTTCTGCGCGCTGTGCCGCATAAATCATTTCCTCTTCATTGGCATTTGGTCGCCCATAAATAATGTTTTCGCGCACAGAGCGGTGGAGTAATGAGGTATCTTGTGTGACTAAACCAATTTGGCTGCGTAGGCTTTCTTGTAATACATCACAAATGTTTTGCCCATCAATAGTAATTTCCCCTTCTTGTGCTTCATAAAAACGTAAGAGCAAATTAACGATAGTTGATTTGCCTGCGCCAGAGCGTCCAATTAAGCCAACTTTCTCACCTGGTTTAATGGTTAAGTTAAAATTTTTGAGTAAAGGTTTATCTGGTGAATAAGCAAAATTCACATTGTTAAATTGAATTTCGCCTTGATTGATATGAATTGGTCTTGCATCAATTTTATCGATAATGGTATGTGGTTTAGTCAGCGTTTCCATTCCATCATTGACTGTGCCAATATTTTCAAATAAGCGTGCGGATTCCCACATGATCCAATGTGATAAGCCATTGACGCGCAATGCCATTGCAATAGCAGTTGCAATAGCGCCAACACCTACACTGCCTTGCTGCCATAAAATGATACCTAAAATTGCAGTTCCTAATGTAAGGCTAATATTGGCAGCATAAGTGAGAATATCTAACGAAGTACCTAAACGCATTTGTGCATGTACTGTTAGCATAAATTCTTCCATTGAACGCTTGGCATAACTGGCTTCTCGTGCACCATGTGAGAATAATTTGACGGTAGCGATATTAGAATAGGCATCTGTAATACGCCCTGTCATTAAGGAACGCGCATCTGCTTGGCGTTCAGCCGTTTTGGCCAATTTCGGAATAAGAATGCGTAAAATAGTTGCAAATATGACAATCCATAAAATGAAAGGCAATAATAACCAATTATCAAGTGTGGCTAAAACAACCCCTGAAGTAATGAAATAAACACAGACATATACAACCATATCCGCCAAAGTCAGTACAGTATCACGGACGGCTAATGCGGTTTGCATTACTTTTGCTGAAACTCGTCCTGCAAATTCGTCTTGATAGAAAGTTAAACTTTGTCCAAGCATCAAGCGGTGGAAATTCCAACGTAAGCGCATTGGAAATACCCCTTGTAAGGTTTGTAGTCGCACAGCAGAAGTCACAAATGCCCATAAGATACTAAATAGTAATAGCGCTGCCATAGCGATGAGTAAATGACCTTTATTTTGCCACAGCGTAGTTGGTGTATATTCACTTAGCCAATCGACTAAAATACCCATAAAACGAAAGACAATACCCTCGACAATTCCGATACCAATATTGAGGAAAGCAAGTAAGAAGATCCAACTTTTCATGCCTTCTAGACTTGACCAAATAAAGCGTACTAATCCCTTTTCAGGCGTTTTAGGTGCTTCGGGAGGATAAGGATTTAAACGATTTTCAAACCATGAATAAATTTTATCAAACATTGTTATCCCTTTAATTTTTTGTGATGAACAGGGTTCAAAACTTGGCAAAAATAGACCGCACTTTAAAACAACTTAAGCGCTTTCATTTGGGCAACGACATCAGCAACTTGGATTTGTGCCATTAAATTTTTACCTTTAAGTTTTGTTGCCCATGGCAGTTCAGTAGAGGACTTACCAAATTCTTGTTGTGCATTTTGTTCATAGACAGATACCACATTGGCTAAGCTATAGTAAGGTCCTGTTCTTTGTGGGTTATGATAAGCATATAAACCGATAACATCAGTGCCTTGCGTTGTGGCTAAGTGTGCTGGTCCAGAATCAGGTGCGATGACTAAATCGACCAATCCAATTAATGCAGTAAGCTGTTTAAGATTGGTTTTTCCTGATAAATCAATTGGCTGAAAGTCGCATAATGTAATAATTTTTTGCGTCATTTCCATCTCTCGTTTAGCTGGAGAAGAACAAAAAATAACTTGAATATTATGTTGATGAGCAATATTAGCAATTTCAGCATAACGCTCAATTAGCCAATCTTTTTCTGCTTTACTGGAGCAAGGGGAAATCAGTAGATTTTTTCGCATTGGATCAAGATATTGCTTAACTATTTGGCGATCTTGCTCACTGATCTGTAATTGCCATTGTGGTTGTTCAATTGGGACACCTAGATAATCGACAAATGCCATAAAGCCATCAAGCACATGTGGGCTATTCGGCTCAGTAATTTTTCGATTGGTAAAGAGCCATTGTCCTTCTCTGGCTCTTTTTTTGCCAAAGCCAATTTTATAAGTAGCTTTAATGCCTAAGGAAATGATTGAGGCTCGTAAAGCAGTTTGCATATTAAGCAGCGCATCAAACTGTTGTGCTTTAAGTTGTCGCCATAATGCGAAGATGCCTTGCCAACCAGTTTTTTTATCATAAGTAATCAGTTCCACATTCGGAATACCTGCTAATAATTGTGCTTCGGTTTTACCTACGATCCAGCTGATTTTGGTACTTGGCCAATAACGTTGAATTTGCTGCACTGCGGCAAGTGCATGGCACACATCACCAATAGCAGATAAACGTAAAATACAGAGCGATCGCGGAGGAGAACTAAAAAGTGCCATAAAACAGTCCATGCAAATAAATCTTGTGTGAATTTTAACTATTTTAAAGTAGAATGTGACTATTCGCTATCTCTGATTTGAACCTACGGCAATATGCTTGAATTTAAACATAAAAATACTTTTTTTCTCTTTAATTTTAAACAGCCTAAGCCTGATCAAGAATCTTTCTTCCAATCACATTTCTGGAAAAAACAAGACCGTATAGTTGGTTCAGCAAAAGGACGTGGTACAACTTGGTTTTTAAAAACAGATGATGTTTTGGGTGTCAATACCGCATTGCGTCATTATTATCGTGGTGGTCTTTGGGGTAAATTCAATCGTGATCGTTATCGTTTTGCGACACTTTCTACAGCGCGTAGTTTTGCTGAATTTAATTTATTAAAACAATTATATGAAGCAGGACTTGCCGTACCGAAACCTATAGGTGCACGTGTTGAAAAGATCGCATTTGGTTTCTATCGTGCTGATTTGTTGACAGAAAAAATTGAAAATGCGGAAGATTTGACCACCTATTTGCAACATTCAACATTGTCTAGCGAGAATTGGCAGAAAATTGGTCGATTGATTCGGCAGCTGCATAATTTACAAGTCTGCCATAGTGATTTAAATGCACATAATATTTTGGTACAACCTCTTGCGGGCAACTGTAAATTTTGGTTATTGGACTTTGATAAAAGTGGTCATCAACTCGGTGACAGTTGGAAAGCTGAGAATTTGCAACGTTTACAGCGCTCTTTTATCAAAGAAGTGGGACGCATGGGCATTCAATTTACTGAACAAGATTGGCAAAATTTGCTACTTGGTTATCACGAATAAGGACATCTTAGATGTCCTTATTGTGTTTAAAAGTGCGGTCACTTTTTCAGATTTTCTAATGCATGAAACACGACTTCTGGTACTAATTGACTGACATCGCCATGGTGTAAATGAATTTCACGGATCATGGTGGATGATACATAGGACCAACGCTCTGATGGTGGGAAAAATAAACTTTCGACGCCATCTGTTAATAAACGATTTAAATGCGCCAGTTGGAGTTCATAATCAAAGTCGCTTGCGCTGCGTACCCCACGAATAATTGCAGTAATTTGACGTTCTTTCACGACATCAGCGAGTAAATCTAAAAAACCAACTACTTCCACATTGGATAGATGGGAAACCGCTTGTTTGACTAATTGCACACGTGTTTCTAAATCAAATAGTGGCTTTTTATTTGGATTGGATGCTACTGCTACAAGGACATTTGGAAATAAACGTGCAGTACGTTGAATGATATCAAGATGACCGTTTGTAATAGGATCAAATGTACCAGGGTAAATCACTGTTATCATAATTACTTACTTAAATAAGGTGCTAATAAATCTAATAAACGTTGTAATGCGCCACGGTTTTCAACCAAGACTTCATAGCCTGCATTGCCATAACGTGCGCGTAATTCAGCAGAATCTAAAAATTTTTCTACTGCATTGGTGATTGCTTTAGTATTTTCATTAACCTCAAGTGCGCCTTGTACTTGCAGCAATTTAGTAAAGACTTCAGGGAAGTTAAATGTATATTTACCACTCAAGACAGGTAATTTAAAAGTTAAGGGCTCTAATGGATTGTGCCCGCCATGTTTGACTAAGCTACCACCTACGAGCGCAATATCTGCAATACCATAGAGTAACATCAACTCGCCCATTGTATCACCAAGCACCACTTGAGTTGTGGCTGGTGGCGCGATATTTGCACTACGGCGTATATAACGGAATTTATGCTTTTCTATCAATTCTGCTACTGTATTAAAACGCTCTGGATGGCGAGGGACCAGAATGAGTAATAAGTTTGGGTATTTATTCAGTAACAAACGATGGCTTTCTAAAATTAATTCTTCCTCACCTTCATGAGTGCTTGCAGCAATCCACACTGGACGATCTTTTCCCCATTCTGTTTTGAGTGTATTGATCTTTTCTAATAAATTGCCATTAGTGGTCAAGTCATATTTAATATTGCCTGTGTATTTTAAGCGTTCTGGATCGTAACCTAATGCTAAATAACGTTTACCACTGACATCATCTTGTGCGGCAATGAGACTAATATTGTCAAAAACAGGATGTAATGATTGCTTGAACCAACCATAGCGTTTTGCCGAGCGAGCAGATAAACGTGCATTTGCAATAATAAAAGGAATATCACGTTTTTTCAGTTGAGTAATTAAGTTTGGCCAAATTTCTGTTTCAATCACAATACAAATTTGGGGTTGAATAAAGCTAATGAAGCGATTAACTGCATCAGGTAAATCATAAGGCAAATAAACATGGGATACGCTTGTTGCAAACGCCGCTTTAACGCGATCTGAACCTGTTGGTGTGACTGTTGTGACAGTAATTGGCAAATCAGGATATTGTAATTGAATACGTTTAATTAATGGTGTGGCAGCGATGACTTCACCTACCGATGCAGCATGAACAATAATGCCATTGGGTTTAGGTGACGTGAGTCCACAATAAAAACCATAGCGTTCATTGAGTCGTTTACGGTAATTGGGCGCTTTTAAGCTACGCCCAAACATAAACAACACAACAATGGGTTGGATTAAATACAATAAGATTGTGTAAAAAAAACGCAACATAGAATAAATATTCGGTTATGTTAAAATGGACAAACTCGCTTTAGTATAAACTGTTGCATTGAAGACATAAAGGATAAAAAGTATGCCAACACTTAGCGTTGCTATGATTGTAAAAAATGAATCAGAACATTTGGCTCAATGTTTAGATACAGTAAAAGATTGGGTCGATGAAATCGTGATTCTAGATTCTGGCAGTACAGATAACACACAAGAAATTGCACTAAGCTATGGGGCAAAATTCTATCAAAACACCGATTGGCAAGGCTTTGGTAGACAGCGTCAATTAGCGCAACAATATGTCACTAGTGATTATGTGCTGTGGTTGGATGCAGATGAACGTGTCACGCCAGAACTACGTTTATCTATTCAACGAGCGGTACAGCAAAATAAAGATAATGTGGTATATAAAATTCCGCGTTTAAGTGAAGTTTTTGGGCACAAGATTCGTCATTCGGGTTGGTATCCTGATTTTGTATTACGTTTATATAAAACGCAATTTACGCAATATAATGATGATGTCGTGCATGAAAAAGCGATGTTGCCAACTCATGCGGTAGTAGAGAAACTCACGGGTGATTTAGATCACTATACTTATAAAGATATGCATCATTATTTAGTTAAATCCGCAAGTTATGCTAAAGCTTGGGCAGAAAAACGGGAAAAGTTGGGTAAAAAGGGCAGTTTATTTTCTGCTTTTACTCATGCAATTGGTTGCTTCATCAAGATGTATATTATTAAAGCAGGTTTTCTCGACGGTAAACAAGGTTTGCTGCTTGCCATCCTTTCTACTCACTCCACTTTTGTTAAATATGCCGATTTGTGGGTAAGGACAGAAACAAAACGATAAATTTGCATTGAAAAAAGTACAGAATAATCTCTGTACTTTTTTATGCGACATTTCTCACAAAAATACATTTAGATTTTCTACAGATAACAATTGTTTATTTTTATCAATGTAAATAATAGTATATAGCGATTTCTTAATCAAAAAGGAGTGGCTATACTAGCTAAAATTGTTAAAAAATCGACCGCACTTTGAATGGACACAAAAGTGCCTTACGCAATTTATTGGTTATGTACCACAGGTTCACCATTTATTTCGTTTTACTGTGCAACAGGTTGTACTAATGGGAAGGACTGCTCAGTTCGCTTGGTACAGCACACCAAAAAAAGTCGACATTACAATTGCAGAACAGTGTTTAGCAACATTAGGCGTCGCTCAATTAAAGTAAACGGGGTTGTCTATTCTGATGACAACATATCAGCCAGAGCATAGTATGCAAATTGCGGATCAAGTTATCTTGTTTCATCAAGGCAAAATTATTGCAAATGGCAAACCGAAACAAACATTAACAATAGAAAATTTAGCAATAATTTATCAGTTAGATAAGCAGCTATTACGTAAAAATTTAAGGACAAGTTATGACTAAACTTCAAACCCTTTGGGATGTCAATTTTGCTGAATTGTATCGAAATCACTATCAACTTGCAGCAAGAGAGCCAAAAACAGCTCAAGATTGGGATCGCAAAGCAGAGAAAATGCAACAGTCTGAATACGATCTACATAACGAATATGTTAATGCCTTTGTTAGTCGAATGGAGCTCACCGAAGAAGATACTTTACTTGATGTTGGTTGCGGTGGTGGCGCAATTTCTTTAACGGTTGCTGCGCAGATTAAGCAAGTATATGCTCTGGATTATAGTGAAGGTATGTTATCCGTATTGCAACAACGCGCAAAAGCCTTAGGCTTTTGCAATGTACAAGCATTGTGTAAATCTTGGGAAGACAATTGGGATGATGTACCTGAATGTGATATTTGCGTATCGTCACGTTCTTCTATGGTGGCAGATTTAGATCAGGCGATAGATAAACTGAATGCTAAAGCAAAAAAAGCGGTGTATATGACGATGATTGTGGAAAAAGATTTTATCACTCGAGATATTTTGCAATATATTGGACGAGATTCTGTTGGTTTTCCTAATTACATGTATGCGTTAAATTTACTGCATCAGAAAGGTTACTACGCATCCGTTGATTTTATTACGGCAGAATGCGGGTTGGTTCAGCCAGAAAAAATGGATGAGCAAAGTTTTATTCAATCTGTCCAGTGGTCTATTGGTGAGTTGAGTGAGCAAGAAATAGCAAAACTCAAAGATTATTATACCAAACATCCAAATCTCACTTCTGCGCGTAGTGATTTTAAAATTTGGGCGTTTGTCAGTTGGAAAAAAGCAAAAAAGTGACCGCACTTTTGAGAGAATAAAAAAGCAGATCGAAGATCTGCTTTTTGGTTGAAAGAAATCAAATTAGCTTTTTGCTTTTGCTGCTGCTTTTACGATCACAGCAAATGCGGGTGCTTTTAGTGACGCGCCGCCCACTAATGCACCGTCGATATCGGGTTGTGTGAATAATTCTGCTGCATTCGCATCATTGACTGAACCACCGTATTGAATAATCACTTGCTCTGCTACTGTTTGATCTTTCTTCGCGATATGAGCACGGATAAAAGCGTGAACAGCTTGTGCTTGTGCAGGAGTCGCTGATTTACCAGTACCAATTGCCCAAATTGGCTCGTAAGCAATCACTGCACCGTTAAATGCTTCTGCACCTAACGTATTTAGTACGGCATCAATTTGACGTGCGCACACTTCTTCTGTTTTGCCTGCTTCATTTTCTGCTTCACTTTCACCGATACATAATACAGGTGTTAAACCGGCTTGTTTTAATGCTGCGAATTTTTTTGCGATCAACTCATCGCTTTCTTTATGATAGGTACGACGCTCAGAGTGACCAATGATGATGTATTGTGCGCCAAAATCTTTTAACATTTCAGTTGAGATATCGCCCGTAAACGCACCTTGTACATTAACATCAACGTTTTGTGCGCCAAGCGCGATAGTTTTGCTGCCACAGCTGCAACTGCATTTTAATGCAGCTTCAGCTTCAGCTAAATACATGACTGGTGGTGCAATTGCGACATCACAACCTTCAACATCGGCTAATTCTGCTTTTAAGCCCTTGATTAATTCTTTTGTGAATGCTTTACTACCGTTTAATTTCCAGTTACCCATAACTAAAGGACGACGAGCCATAATTTTTCTCCGTATTAAATTAATAAAAAATGACCACATTACTATATCAAATTTTTTATTTAGTTCTGTTGATTTTAGGCAAATTTGAAAAATTTTTTTGGTAAAAGGTGATTATTTTGTTTTAAAAAGCTACAATCCACTGTATGAATTTAACAAAAAATGCCCGATTTTGACGAAAATGAAAATTTTTAAAGCTGAACAATGGAATTTAGATATTCTATTACCGCTCTTTGAGCAATATCGTCTTTCTCATGGAATGTCGGAAAATCCTGACCGCACTTTAGTCTTTTTGACTAATCGTATTCGTTTTAGTGAAAGCATTTTCTTTATTGCAGTTAATGAAAACCAGCAAGCACTTGGTTTCATTCAGCTCTATCCTCGTCTTTCTTCTCTTCAATTACAACGTTATTGGCAATTAACGGATATTTTTGTATTACCTGACTCAAATTACGCAGAAATTTATGCGGCGTTGATTGCAAAAGCAAAAGAGTTTGTACGTTATACACAATCCAAACGTTTAGTTGTCGAGCAAGGACAGCAGCAACAAACTATCTTAGAAGCAGAGGGATTCAAAATTAATCCAAAGAAAAGTATTTTTGAGTTGAGTTTATAATGCTTTCAACCTGTTTATTTAGCAAGATGAGAAAAGTATGCCTTCAGCTAAAGAATACCTTAATTTTGTTTTAGAACAACTATCTGATTTAGACGATATTCAATATCGGGCAATAATGGGTGAGTTTGTAATTTATTATCGTCAGAAAATTATTGGCGGGATTTATGACGATCGTTTTCTTATTAAACCGGTGAAATCCGCTATTTCAATGGTATTGAATCCTATTTATGAGTCGCCTTATGAAGGTGGCAAAGCAATGATTTTAGTTGAGGAAGTCGATGATAAAGTATTTTTAACTCAGTTAATTACCAAGATGTATGAAGAATTACCAGAACCAAAGAAAAAGAAGATAAAAAAATAAAAGTGTCGTTTGATTTATTTCATCCACAGAAGAAAAATGCAGCACTATATTAAACACCTTGATTCACAATTTCGATCTATCTTAAATGGTTATAAACCTATTGAACAACAAGCTAAGTTGGATGTTCAGCAGTTCAATCCTTCCTATCTTATTCCACTCGCCTATAGTGCTTATCAATCTGAATGTTATCAAACCCGAATGTATGCAGTTTTTCTATTTGGTTATCTGTCTTTAGAAGACGAGATTTTAGCTTTCTTGAAAAATGAAGTGGCTAAAGATGATAACTGGCGGGTACAAGAAGTATTAGCAAAAGCCTTTGATGAGTATTGTAAACGACGAGGTTATAAATATGCATTAGAAGTGATTGATAGTGGCTGCATTGTGAGATTGCAAATGTACGACGCGCAGTGACAGAAGGATTAAGGATTTGGACTGGACGTGATTATTTTAGGGATAATCCAACCGCAGCAATTAACCGATTAGCCGCTTTAAAAGAAGATACGAGTGAGTATGTCTGTAAGTCAGTGGGCAATGCATTACATGATATTAGTAAGAAATATCCTGATTTAATTAAGCAAGAGTTAGCCAGTTGGCAGTTAGAAAACAAAGAAATTAGACAAGTATATCAGTTGGCAAGTCGCTTTATTTAAGTAAAAGAGAAGCAGTGAATGTTTGCAAAGTTTCATTTTAATAAGGCAGATACGACTTCAGGGATCGCTTGCGGATTCGGGATTAAAATCTGTTTGTGTCGATTGAGTTCGCCTTTTTCTAATACAATACTACTTTTGGGTACTTTGAATGTTTTACTTAAAAACTTCAGTAGGTGTGCATTAGCTTGCCCGTCAATTGGTGGGGCTGTGATAGTGACTTTAAGTTCGTTGCCATGCAGTCCTATAATGTGATCTTTGCTGGCTTTGGGTTGTAAAAAGATCCGCAAGCGTAAGCTTTCACCATGTTTTTCTACTGCGAATGTTGTCACTATCACAAAACTCCTATAAAACTGACCGCACTTTTAATAGCTGGCTAATAACCAGTAAGCACCAAAGAGATCCAATAGTACTTTGTCCAAGAAAAACAATACAAAGGCTAATAGCATTGGTGAAAAATCAATCATTCCAGTATTGGGCAAAATACGTTGAATTGGGCTTAAAAGCGGCGCTGTCAATTGATGGAGCACAAATTGCATTGGATTGGGACCACGATTAAACCAACTCATAATTGCCCCGAGTAGTAGGATATAGAAAATAGCTTTACCACAAGTACGTACTAAAGTGAGCAAACCGACAAGTGCATAATCCAATATATCCGCGTTGCTAATAAAAAAATTACCGACTAAATGTGCTAATGGGAATTTGATACTAAATAGTAGAAAAGCAAAAATGAGCGCAGCCAAGTCAACATGCTTGACTGTAGGAATAAATGTGCGTAAAGGGGATAAAACAGGTTGAGTAATTTTAACTAAACCCTGTGAGAGCGGATTGTAGAAATCCACTCGGCTAAATTGAAACCAAGCGCGTAAAATTAAAATAAATCCGTACACATCAATCAGTGTAAAAATCAAAAGCTGTAATGAATTCATATGATGACCTTAAATTTATAACCAACCTTTACGTTTAAAATACCAATATGGGGCAAATGCAGCAAGTGCCATTAAACCTAACGCCATTGGATAGCCAAATTTTAAACCAAGTTCAGGCATCACTTCGAAGTTCATACCATAATTAGAAGCAACTAATGTTGGTGGCAGGAAAATCACCGACACAACCGAGAATATTTTGATAATACGGTTTTGTTCAATACTGATGAAACCCATTGCTGCTTGCATTAAGAAATTGACCCGCTGAAATAGGGATTCATTATGCGGTTGGAGGGATTCAATATCGCGTAAAATTTCACGTGCTTGTTCAAGCTGGTTTGCTGGTAAGCGTGTTTTACGAACTAAGAAACTTAATGCTCGTTGCGTATCCATCAAACATAAGCGTACTTTCGAACTTGCATCTTCTTGTTCAGTTAATGTCGCAAGTGCTTGATCAAACGCTTCGCCTTGTGTGCCATCTAAAATGACTCGGCTTAATTTTTCTAAATCAGAATATACAGTTTCGATAACATCTGCCAATTGCTCAATTTTGGTTTCAAATAAATCTAATAAAACTTCATAAGCATTGCATTCAATTAATCGTTGATTACGTGACCGCATACGATATAAACGGAAGGCAGGGAGTTCACGATCACGTAAAGTAAAAAGGCGGCCATCACGTACGGTAAAAGCCACGCTGGCTAAGTCAGCATAATCTTCTTCATCTTCACAATAAAAGAAAGAGTGAAGGTGCAAGCCATCTTCATCTTCAAAGAAACGTGCGGAAGCTTCGATATCTTCTAATTCAAGAAAGGTTGCAAGGCTTTGTCCTAGGCTTTCTTGTAAAATTTCGCGCTCTTCGCTAGTCGGTTCGAGAAGATCGAGCCAGATTGCATTATTGAGTTGAGTAGTTTCAGCTTCGTCAATGCGCACAAGGCGAGCGTCTTCAAGAGTGAAAGCATTAATCATTTTGTCATACTCCTTAATTGGATTATGAACAACGCAATGAACAAAAGAAATCAAACAAAAATCAGCTGTGATAGCAAAAGGATAATTCATTTTTCGTTTGATTATTAGTTATTGGTATTTCAATAACCATAAAAAGATGCCGAATAAAATGGTGTTAGAAATGATCTATCAGCGAACTTCGCTGATATAAAAGGCAACAGCGAAAGTTACAGTAAAAATATAATTCGGTATCGACTGTGACTGTCCAAAGTGTGTGTCCTCATATTACTAAATCGGGGCGAATGTTACGCTTGAAAGGCTGATTCGTCAAGGAATTATGTTCAGGTTTAAAGAATTATTCTCTGATTAAAATGAAAAAGGCGAACAATTATGTTCGCCTTTTCAGTAATTTATGCTTCTTTTGCTGGATATTCCCACCAAATATCGAATAATTGACTGATTTCGATCTGTTGTAGACCGTTTTTCTCTAACCATTCTTTTACTAAAGTGCGGTGGCTTTCATCACATTTTCCAAGTGCTTCTAGGCAAACTAAACCTTCCCAATGTAAGTAACCACTTCCTTCATAAGCTAAACCATTTGGCTGGATAACTTCACGAATAAAACGATCAACTACTTCATCAATTTGTTCAATGGCTGTACCTTCTGCGAATTGCCAATTCACTAAGAAGCCTAACTCTTGGAATTCGGCAAGGTGCATTTTTTTACGTTGTCTTCTGTTACGTTTGATCGCCATTTTCGATTCTCCTCTCTGTTGGCTGATAAATTTTTAAAAGTGTGGTATGTTTTTTATTTTTTAGTGAAATATAAATCCCACACACCATGACCTAAACGATGTCCGCGTTGTTCAAATTTCGTTAGTGGGCGAAATTCGGGACGAGGAATGTAATCATTTGTTATTGAAGTATTCTTTAACTCTTTGACTTGTTGTAGTACTGTCAACATATGCTCAGCATAGTTTTCCCAATCCGTCGCCATGTGAATAAATCCACCTTGAGCAAGTTTTTGGCTAATTTTTTCCACAAAATGCGTTTGTACAATTCGACGTTTATGATGTTTTGCTTTATGCCAAGGATCGGGGAAGAATAACTGTAGCCCAGCTAGACTATGATCTGCAATACAGTCACGTAAAATTTCAGTTGCGTCATGACAGATGACACGTAAGTTTTTGACGTCCTTTTCTACTGCATTCGCAATACAAGCTCCCACACCCGGCGTATGTACTTCAATACCTAGATAATTGAAATGAGGATTTTGGCGTGCCATTTCGACTAAAGAATGTCCCATGCCAAACCCAATCTCTAAAATCACTGGATTATCATTAGCATAAATTGATTTAAAATCAAAAAGTTGATTTTGGTGCTCTAAACCATAAAAGTGCCAATGTTGATTCATCGCATGTTTTTGAAACTCACTGAGACGACCAGTGCGTAAAACAAAACTGCGAATTTTACGTTTGTAGCGCCCATCTTCAGTAAACTCAGCAACTTCAACTGTTTTGCGTTTTTGATCAGCAAAAGTTGTTGATTGGACTAATTCTTGTTTATTAAATGACATATTTTTTGTTTATAATGACCAAATTTGCTGCGAATTATACGGCTTTTGCTGAAAAATACAAAGGTTGTGCAATTGCATGGTCAGCTTTGTTTTTATTTATGTTGGAGAAAGCTTATGAATATGTCGTCAAAATATCCAAAACCAATGATTTATTTACACTGGCTCACTTTACTTTGTGTTTTAGTCGCTTATTTTACTGGTGACTATCCACCTGCTGATGGATTGATTGGTGAGATTCATGTATTTAGCGGTCTATTATTAATATTATTATTTATTGCTCGTATTCCATTGCGCATTATTTATCGCGATGTGCTACCGCAGCATAATTTATCATTTTTACAGCATATTGCTGCACATTCGGTGCAAATGCTGTTATATCTTTGTATGTTGCTGACGCCGATTTTAGGTTATTTAACACTAACTGCCGATGTTGATGATTTCATGTTATTCGGTATGGCTTTACCTTATTTTAGTGTCGATATTGTTTTAGGCAAGGCACATCAACTATTCGCCAATAGTTTCATTGCATTAGCGGGACTACATGCAATTGCCGCATTATTTCATCACTTTATATTAAAAGATGGTGTGTTAAAAAGTATGTCACTACATTAATTTTGTGATAGGAAGAAAAGTGCACTCGATTTAGTCAGCATTTTTTAGCTAGTGCCGCTTGTGCTCATGGAATAAATCATCTAAAGTGGATTTTTTTATTTCGTATCACAATGGCTGAATAAAACGTCTATAATTTGCAACGCACTTTATTTGTAATTGATTATGCTTGCTCTATCCTCCCCTAATGCACCTTTTGCTCATGCGGTACTGAATTGGTACGCAAAATTTGGGCGTAAACATTTGCCTTGGCAACAAAATAAAAGCTTGTACGGCGTTTGGCTGTCTGAAGTGATGTTGCAACAAACACAAGTGACAACTGTGATTCCGTATTTTGAACGCTTTATAAAAACTTTTCCAAATGTGACTGCACTTGCTAATGCGCCTTTAGATGAAGTATTACATTTATGGACTGGGCTTGGTTACTATGCACGCGCTAGAAATTTACATAAAGCGGCACAGACTATTCGAGATCAGTATAATGGTGAATTTCCTACTGATTTTGAGCAAGTTTGGGCATTAACAGGTATAGGTAGAAGTACGGCTGGTGCGGTGTTATCTTCCTGTTTAAATGCGCCTTATCCTATTTTAGATGGGAATGTTAAACGTGTACTTTCCCGTTATTTTGCTATTTCAGGCTGGGCAGGCGAGAAAAAAATTGAGGAGCAGCTGTGGCAGCTCAGTGCGCAAGTTACCCCAACAGAACAGGTTGCAGATTTTAATCAGGCGATGATGGATATTGGAGCAATGGTTTGCACACGCAGCAAACCTAAATGTGATTTGTGCCCATTAAAAAGAACTTGTCAAGCAAATTTACAGCAAAATTGGCAAGATTACCCTGGTAAAAAGCCTAAGAAAACCTTACCTGAACGTAGCAGCTATTTTTTGATTTTAAACGCCAAAGGTAAAGTAGCATTAGAACAGCGAGAAAATTCTGGTATTTGGGGGGGCTTGTATTGCTTCCCACAATTTGAAAGCAAGCGAGACGTATTGGCTTTCTTACATAAGCAAGGAATTTCATACTATCAAGAATGGACAAGCTTCCGTCATACTTTTAGCCATTTTCATTTAGATATTTACCCTATTTATGCTGATATTGATATGCAAGACAGTATTCAAGATTGTTCTGATTGGAAAAAAGTCGCAGAAAATAAAAGAGAATATGAATCAAATGTATTAAGTAGGGTCAAATATTGGTATGATCCGCAAAATCCAGAACAAATTGGACTGGCAACGCCAGTAAAGAATTTATTAGTGCAATTTATAAGGAATTATTATGGCTAGAACCGTATTCTGTGAATATCTCAAACAAGAAGCTGATGGTTTAGATTTTCAACTGTATCCTGGTGAATTAGGTAAGCGTATTTTCGATTCTATCAGCAAACAAGCATGGGGTGAGTGGATGAAAAAACAGACTATGCTAGTGAATGAGAAAAAATTAAATATGATGAATGCGGAGCATAGAAAATTACTTGAACAAGAAATGGTAAGTTTCTTATTTGAAGGTAAAGATGTACATATTGAAGGTTATGTACCACCAGCGGAATAATCAACTATGAAAAAGTATATTATTTGTGCGTTAATTCCTTTTTTGTTTGCCTGTGGTGGTAGTTCGTCTTATAAAAGTTCAGAGTTTGATGAAGCCTTTGCAAAGGATACACGTGGTTTAGATATTTTGACTGGACAATTTTCCCATAATATTGATCGTATTTGGGGGGTGAATGAATTGCTTGTGGCAAGTCGCAAAGACTATGTGAAATATACAGATCGTTTTTATACACGTAGTCATGTGAGTTTTGATGAAGGTTTGATTACGGTTGAAACACAAAGTGATGTTCACCATTTACATAATGCGATTGTACATATTTTATTAATGGGTTCCGATGCGAATGGCATTGATCTTTTTGCATCAGGTGATGTACCGATTAGTTCTCGTCCTTTTTTAGTCGGACAGGTGATTGATCATTTAGGTGGTTCAATTACAAATACAACTATTGCAGGTAATTTTGCTTCATATTTAGTACAAAATAAGCTGCAAACACGCCGTTTAAGTAATGGTCATACTGTACAATATGTCGTAATTCCGATGATTGCTAACCACGTTGCAGTACGTGCACAAAAATATTTACCTTTAGTGCGTAAGATGGCACGTCGTTATAATATGGATGAGAGCTTAATTTTAGGTATTATGCAAACTGAATCAAGCTTCAACCCATATGCGATTAGTTATGCAAATGCAATTGGTTTGATGCAAGTCGTGCCAACAACAGCAGGACGAGATATTTTCAAAATGAAAGGGAAAGGTGGTCAGCCATCAAAATCCTATTTATTTGATCCAGAAAAAAATATTGATGCAGGGACGTCATATTTATGGCTACTACAAAATAAATATTTAGATGGTATCAACAATCCTACTTCAAAACGTTTTGCGATGATTTCTGCTTATAATAGTGGTGCGGGTGCGGTATTACGTGTGTTTGATCAAGACCGCGATGCGGCTATTGCTAAGATTAATAGCTTGTATCCAGAGCAAGTGTATCGAATTTTGACTACGAAACATCCATCTGCACAAGCAAGAAACTATTTATTAAAAGTAGATCAAGCCCAGAAAAGTTATCGCGTAAGAAAATAGCGCCAAATAAGGATGTAATCAGCTCACTTATCTGTCATGGTAGTGAGCATTTTTGTTATTTATTTTTAATAAAAAACATAAAAAATGAGCTGATTTGTGCTCTTTTTACACTTTTCGTTTGTTTAATATGCAACCGATTAAAAAAAAGTGATTTTTTTTAATTTAAGTGTTGACTTAAACCTGAAAAAAACGTTTAATACGCACCACTGATGAGTTGCCTCGATAGCTCAGTCGGTAGAGCAGGGGATTGAAAATCCCCGTGTCGGTGGTTCGATTCCGCCTCGAGGCACCACTATTCCTCCTTAGTTCAGTCGGTAGAACGGCGGACTGTTAATCCGTATGTCGCTGGTTCAAGTCCAGCAGGAGGAGCCAAATTTTTCAAGCCCGCTAATTAGGTTAGCGGGCTTTTTTATATATCGCTTATTACAATATATCTATTTTGAGGTTTTATTACCTCTCTTCTTCACAAACAATCTTCACTTTATTCCTAATATTTCATTTCTAGTGGATAGAACGCTTTTTATCAATATTCTGTTAAGATTAGCCATTGTTTATGTGTAATTAAATAGTATAAAAAATGTTTAAGATCAAATAAGAATAGTTATTGATTGTATTTTAAGCAAAATAAAAGCGTAAATTGATTCTAGATGTCTGAACTTGTGCCATATTTCTGTACAATTTTGACTACTTATTTTTGTAGTGGAAGTTAAGGGTGATATAGATCACATTTCTATATTTAATTATTTAAACAAGGAGTCTATATGGAAACAGTACAGCTTTGTTTGTATCTAATAGCGGCATATCTTATTTTTGCTAAGCCAGAGAAAGAAAAGATAGCATACCGAATTACCTGTTTAGTCGTGATGAGTGCATTTTTTGTGTTTTTTATGGCAACCAAAGGCATGCTTTTACCAGGTGTGAATTATTAGGCAGGGAGAGAACAACATGAATGAAAAAGCATTTAATAATATATTGAGCTTATCTGCGCTTGCCATTGTTGCTGTACTTGGTGTGGCTTCTTTTTATTTAGGATTCATCGATAAAGAATCGCCTTGTATTCTCTGTTGGGCACATCGTATGTTGATGATCGGTACTGTTATGTTTGCTTTTATGATTGTCAGATATGGACCAAAACCTAAATATGTCGGTTGGATTATCTTTATCGGTGTTTTTGGGATGTTTGCTGGTTTTAGGCATTCTTCGGGCAGTTTTGCTTGGGATATTCATCAAGGATGGTGGGCTGAAATTTTAGGCGCACATACTTATACTTGGCCAATCGTGATTCAAGGCGTTGTGTTAGTTTTTACGGCATTATTATTTTGGTTTACTCAAAATGTGTATAGTTTTGTTAGCCAATCCTATAAACCTTTAAGTCAGTTAACAAAAACAATAATGCTCATCTTCATGATTGTACTTGGTGGGAATATTGTACAAGCCTTTATGAGTACAGGTTTACCACCAAATATGGGCGTGGGTAATCCTGCACGATTATCATTTAATCCAGATTATTGGTATTGGACAACTGATAGTTGGAAACGCTTGAGTCGTCCGACAGCATTTCGTAATGCATGGGATGTAGAGCAACCAGATTTACCAAGCCAGCCTGCGACTAAATTACAATTTACACTTGATTCAACACAAGCCCCATTAATAGCAACAAATAAACTTGTTGTGCATAAGCAGGATATGATCGAAGTGCCACTTAATGCGCCAGCAACAGATATTGCATTTAACGGTAAAGATAAGTACTTCATTACAACAGAGAAATGGGGTTTGTATTTAGTGGATAGTACATTAAGTGAAGTAAAACGTTTTGCTGTGTTAGATCACTTAAATGGTGCTAATGGTCGAGTGCCTGTAGGGAGCGCATTTTTCAGTGAAACTGAATTTGGCGTTTTGGGTTGGAATAAAATTTTTGTCTTTTTTAAAGAAGATGATACTCGTACTGCGAAACAAAATTTTCCTAGTTTTATTGAGGGGTTAGATCAATATACTGTGACTGCACGAGGGGCTTATAATACAGTTCGAGCTCGTATGTTACATGTGTTATCTATGGCTTATTTACCAGAAAATAACAGTGTGTATTCTGCAACAGTGCCGAATACGAAGCATAAAAAATTAATCATTTCTCGTTTTGATAAAAAAGACAATTTGCTCTCTGAAGAATTCGTGCCTAGTGTAAAAGAAGGCATTATGATGCGCAAAGATACTAATTTAGCGGATTATTACATTACAGGATTAGTTGCACATGAAGGTGCGTTATATGCCGTAAGTAAACAATTTTCTCAAGTATTAAAAATTGATCCAATGAGTAAGCAGATTACGCAAGTTTATGAGTTTAGTGGTATTGCAAATCCACAAGGTATTACATTTAATAATGGGATTATGCAAATTCTGAGTTATGAGCAAGGAAAAAATATCCTATACTCATTAGCTGAGTAAGAGTGTTTTAGTTTAATAAGTAAGCAAAAGCGAAGTGAAAGGATTTCTCTTCGCTTTTTTGTTGCTGGCTTATATTTTGTGAATTTTTCTTTCACTCTAAAAAAGCAACAGTTATGTTTTATTTTCTGCAAAATTGTTTTAGGGTCAATATAAGATCTTATGCTTTACTGCTGAAATTGAATTGAAACAATACGCTGGTCAAAGTAATTTTTTCCCCAAGTTGTTAGATAGAGGCATTTGACCCACCAAGGATAACGATTTTTACAGATATCACTTAAGTAATATGTTGTTATCGTATTTATTTTAGCATGCCATTTTTTTATTCTCTGAGTATCATTAATAGTCCAAAGAAATTCAGGTCGTTCCTTATCATTCATATTTTTAAGCGCATCATGTTGTTTTGCTCGACCAGCAGCTATGACAGGCACAATATCAAAGATCACTGTGGCATTCGGTAACTTTTCTGCTACTGTAGCTAGAAAGCTTTTCACTTCAGTTTCTGTGAAGTACATCAACACACCTTCAATAATTAATAAGACAGGTTTATTGTGCGCAGAAACAATTTGCATCCAGTCAGTATTAAATAACGAGTCCTCTAAATAGATATTGTTATTTTCAGGGAGTAATTGCCGCCGTATTGCGATGACTTCAGGTAAATCCAAATCGTACCAAGCGGTAATTTGTGGTTGATTTAAACGCTCAAAACGTGCATCTAAACCTGCGCCAAGTTGAACGACAACGGCATCTGGATGTTGCTGGATAAATTCCAATGTTTTTTGATCAAATAGCTTTGTACGACTACAACATCCAATTTGTGATAAACGTGCAGATGTAAATTTATTGAAATCATAATCAATCAATTGCAACATTCTGACTGCTTCTGCATCTTTTAGTAAGGAATTTGGTCGTTCGTATTCTACCGCTTTTGCCCATAACGGAATTAATAATGTAGAGGAAAGACCAGAAATTTTATGGGGAGAAATTTTACTGTTCATTGTCGTCCTTTATTTATTAATGAGAATTATTCGCAAAAAATAATAACAAATATTGATTAAAAAATGAAATATTATTCAATTTAGTTTTAAGGATTTTATTCGAGGGTTGTGTTTTTAAGGAGGAAAACAAGGAAATCGTTTTGTGTATTGGATGTTTAAGCTATTTGCTGAGAAGCATTCGATCCTAATACCTTATTAGGATCGAATGATGGGCTGTGTTGGCTACAGTAATGTTATGGTGCAGATACCGTATTAATCGCATTTGCTATTTCATGGTCACTGTAAATTGATTTGACGACTTCGTTAAATGTTTCTCCTAAGATTTTTTGGATTTCAGGATTTTTGGCAGAGAATGCACCCGCATAGGTACGATTAGCATTGATATTTTTGCTAAATTGTCCTTTTGCACCTTGCACGTGAATAGTGATCTCAACTTTGCTATCAATGTTATAACGTAAATTGCCTTGTTCTACGTTTGCATAAAAAGCACGTACATCCACTGTAACAGCAGCATTTGAATTTTGGGCAGTACCAATACGGAAACCTTTACTGATTAAATCTTGTTGTTCAGCTTGTTGGAAAAGCTGTGCGACACTTGGGGTTGCTGATAGCTTGATTAATTTACCGTCAGCAACATAGCTAGAAACTTCAGTTTGAGGGCGGCTATCGCGAACTGTTACAAAAACGACCGCACTTTGATTAATCGTCATTGCTGCTGTTGGTGCAGGAGGAGTGAAAGTTAGCGTTGATGGTAGTGTTTGGCAAGCAGTGAGTAACACACTACTGGCAATAAGTGCGCTAAGTGATAAAGTTTTACGTAGTTTCATAATGTCCTCGTGAGATAAAAAGGGGCTGATGGCTTAGACAGTTGAGTATAAAAATTAATTCACATTATTCTTGCAAAGTTAGGTACGAATGTATAGCCTTTATGCCTTAAATTTATTTATGTAGTGAGAAAAAATAGATGTCAAAACAACAAGCATTGATTGCTCGATTATCGCAAGAATTTGTACCGCACTTTTTACATGTTGAAAATGAAAGTCACATGCATAGTTCAGGACGTGGTACAGATTCGCATTTTAAAGTTGTGTTAGTGAGCGATCACTTTGATGGATTAACTAAAGTTGCTCGTCACCGCAAAGTGTATCAATTTTTAGCTGAAGATTTGCAAAATGGTATCCATGCCCTAGCTTTACATTTGTATAACAAAGCGGAATGGCAAGCACAGAATGAAACTTTTCCTAACTCACCAAATTGTCTTGGTGTTGGGCAATAAAAGTACCGATAAAAAGACCGCACTTTTGCGATATGATGTGTAAAAGTGCGGTCCTTTTTTAGAAAGTTTTGTTCAGTGGTTTAGTATTCTTTTGATTTTTCTTTATCTACAACGACAGGATCAACGTAGTAGAATTCAGGAAGTTCTTCTTTTTTCAATTTTTTCAAAATACTATCAATCGCAACAGCGACTTGTTTTTTAGGTAGCTGGTCAATAGTATTTTGCATTTTACCTTGTTTAACATAGTCAATTGCGAGTGGAATACCATCATAACCTGCGACAAGAACTTTTCCAGCTAATCCTGCGTTTTCAATTGCGGTGACTGCACCAATCGCCATATTATCATTAGCAGCAAAAATTCCCTTGATATTTGGATGAGCAGTTAAAATATTTGTTGTAACATTAAGTGCTTGCTCTGTTTCCCAGTTAGCAGATTGGGAAGCAACTACTTTAATATTTTGTGCTTCAGCAAATGCTTTAAGCGCACCTGCTTTGCGTTGCTCACCATTATCTACACCAGGAATGCCTTCTAAAATAGCCACATCACCTGTGTTATTTAATGCTTCTGTCAGATTTTTTGCAGCTAAATAACCACCATGGAAATTATCTACACCGACGTAATTAAATTTTAATCCCGCTTTCTTGGTTGCTTTTTCATCTAAGCGGACATCCAAATCAATGATTGGAATTCCCGCTTTTTCTGCTTTTTGAAAAGCAGGAATAAATGCAATAGAGTCATTTGGAGTAACAATGATTCCATCGACTTTTTTAGCGATCATATTTTCTACTAAGCCTACAAGCTGTTCAGTCGAATCTTCTTTTTCAGCGACTTGCACAATAAGATCAATATTGACTTCTTTCGCTTTTTCTTCGGCACCTTGTCGCATAGTGATAAAGTATTCATTACTTAGGGTTTTCATGAGTAATGCAATTTGCGGTTTTTCAGCAGCTAAGGCGGAACTTGATAATGCGATGAGTAATGCAGTTGCAGTTATCGTTTTTTTGAAAAGTTGTGACGCCATTATCTATCTCCTCTAAGAGTGAATCAGGAAGTTTCAGTATAGACAGATTAAAATTTTCAAACCGTGACTTCTTTCACATTTTTTATACTCTGTTTAAATTATGCTATGAATTGAAAGTCAATAAAGTGTGGATTTATTTTATGAAACATAAAAATTGCATCTTGAAGCTGAGAGATATTGATAAAAGTTTTTTTGGTGTGCCGATTCTAAAGAAGATAGATATGGACATTTATGCAGGTGAAGTGCATTGCCTTGTGGGGGAAAATGGTGCAGGAAAATCCACTTTATGCAAGATTATTGCTGGTATCTATTCTTTTGAGCAGGGCGAAATGTTGTTTGAGGGACAACCTTATCTGCCACAAAGTGTGAAAGAGGCACAGGCACTGGGTATTGGGTTTATTCATCAAGAATTGATGTTAGTGCCCCAATTATCTGTACTAGAAAATATTTTTCTGGGTAATGAAAAAGCGACATTTTGTGGAAAAATGGATTGGGCTGTTATGCGACAGAAAACGCAACAAATTATTAGTGAGTTAGAGCTAGATATTGACCCTGATGCTAAAGTTGCAGATTTATCTATTGCTCAACAACAAATGGTCGAAATTGCGAAAGCCGTTTTTAGTGAATACAAAGTGATTATTTTTGATGAACCTACCTCTTCTATCTCGCGAAAAAATACGCAAACCCTTTTTAAAATTATCCATCAGTTAAAAGAAAAAGATGTGGCAATGATTTATATCTCCCATCGTTTGGAAGAATTTAAGTTTATTGCGGACAGGGTTACTGTGCTACGAGATGGTCAATTAACTGGCACAATGGCTTATCGTGAAACATCACCAGATGAAATTGTGAAATTAATGGTGGGGCGTGAAATTAGTTTTTCGCAATATCAGCGTAATTATATTCCGACGAGGGAAACGTTAAGTGTCGAGAATTTGACCAATAAACATATTAAACCCGCCTCTTTTGTTTTACGTGAAGGGGAAATTCTTGGCTTTGCAGGTTTAGTTGGTGCTGGACGGACAGAGTTATTAAGGGCAATTTTTGGTGCTGATGAGGCACAAGGGACAATTTCTGTTTTTGGACAGGAGGTGAGGATTCGCTCTCCTGAGGAGGCAGTTAAACATAAGATTGGTTTTATTACAGAAGATCGAAAACAACAAGGCTTAGTATTAGGGCTTAGCATTAGAGAAAATATTACATTGCCAATTTTAAAACGTTTTTGGAATGGTCTTTTTTTAAATAAAGCGCTGGAGCGTCAAGTGGCTGAAGAGAATCGGCAAAAACTGCGAATTGCCTCTCAGAGTCAAGAACAAACCAGTAAAACACTTTCTGGTGGGAATCAACAAAAAGTGATCATTGCACGTTGGTTAGAAAGTGGCGTTAAGATTCTGTTTTTTGATGAACCGACACGAGGTATTGATGTGGGGGCAAAATCTGAAATTTATGACTTAATGCGCCAATTTACGAATGAAGGTGGTTCTATTGTGATGGTTTCTTCAGACTTACCTGAGTTAATTACGATGTCTGATAGAGTGATTGTGATGCGACAAGGAGCAATTGTTAAAGAAGTGACCGATAAAGCAGATATTTCAGAAGAAAATTTAATGCGTTTAATGATAGGTGTGGATGAGTAGGTGTGCTATGACAAGTTTAAGAAAAGTCTTTTCAAAATTAGGAATCGGCATCATTTTGCTGCTTATGATTATCGGTATGTCTTTTAGTTCCGATGTTTTTTTATCTGCGAATAACATAATGAATATTTTATTGCAGGTATCTATCATTTGTGTGATTTCTGTGGGGATGACTTATGTGATTTTAACGGGGGGAATTGATTTATCTGTAGGCTCTATTGTGGCGTTAAGTGCGGTGTGTTTAGGCGTATTTACACATTGGGGGATGGACTGGTTAGGTGAAGAACCTTCAAGTTTTGCTGTGTTGTGTGTGGTTATAGGTGCTGTTTTAGCTGCTATTTTTGTTGGGATACTCTGTGGTTATGTAAATGGACTGGTGATTGTTTATGGTAAAGTTACGCCTTTTATAACAACATTGGGCATGATGGGGATTGCTAGAGGATTAGCTTTAACTATTTCAGATGGGAAAACAATTTATAATTTTCCAGAAGCATTACGTTTTTTAGGAAATGGACGTATTGCATTGACAGAAACATTTGCGATCCCTATCCCTGTAATTATTGCGTTAATTGTTGTACTAGTCAGTTTTTATGTACTGACTCAAACTGTATTTGGGCGGCAAATTTATGCATTAGGTGGTAATCGTGAAGCCGTTCGATTGTCAGGGATTAATATTGAGAAACTTGAAATTAAAGCCTATGTAATTAATGGTGCTTTAGCCGCGATTGGTGCGGTTATTTTAGTGGGGCGTTTGAATGCGGCACAGCCTATTGCTGGTAATGGCTATGAGTTAGATGCAATTGCTGCAACGGTTATTGGTGGAACGAGTTTAATAGGCGGTGTAGGCTCGGTGATTAGTACCTCTATCGGTGCACTAATTATGGGGGTATTACAAAATGGGTTGACATTGTTAAATGTGACTTCATATTTGCAGCGTTTAATTATCGGTCTAGTCATTATTTTAGCGGTTTTCTTAGATCAACTTCGTCGTGGTGAAATATCTACTCAACGTTTAAAACGTTTATTTTTTAGAGAATAGTTTTGTGTAATTCAAACTTTTGCGCATGAGCCTAGTTAATTGTTTTAATTTAACTAGGCTTTATTTTGTGTACTATTTTTAAACTGAATTAAATGCTGTTACGGTGATCGTTATTTCGTTCATGCATAATACTACACAATAAAATTATGTTTACTAAGCTAACACTTTATGAGTAATTGTGACTTACCCTATAAGAGCAAAATTTGACATCGTTCAAAAAAATCACTTTTTTTAGCTAAAAATAACGAAAAACAGAGTGTGGAAGTGGCACCAAAGTTATTATTTGGTTAAAATAAAGCGTTTAATTTTAGCAAAATTTTAACGTTTGTATTTTGAACAGTTGATGGCATTTTTCTTGATTCAAAATAGAGGCGAAAACAGAATTTGAGTTTTAATTTATGTGAAATTAAGTCTGTTGTTATCGCGCACTAAGCACTATGACAATAAGCTGAAATCATTACTCAAGACGAGGTTACAGTTGTGTTGACTGTAACTATATTTTTAATCTGACTAAAAGTAGTGCAAACAATATGATTACGATTAAAAAAGGCTTGGATCTTCCTATCGCTGGGAAGCCAGAGCAGGTAATCTGTGATGGCAATGCTATCACCGAAGTTGCTTTGCTTGGTGAAGAGTATGTGGGAATGCGTCCTTCAATGAAGGTACGCGAAGGTGATATTGTAAAGAAAGGTCAGGTACTTTTTGAAGATAAAAAGAATCCTGGCGTAGTATTTACTGCACCTGCAAGTGGTACTGTAACTGCGATTAATCGCGGTGCTAAGCGTGTTTTACAATCTGTGGTAATTAAAGTGGAAGGTGACGAGCAAATCACTTTTACCAAGTATTCCGCAGAGGAATTAAAACAGCTTACTTCAGAGCAAGTTCGTCAAAATTTACAAACTTCAGGATTATGGACCGCACTTCGTACGCGTCCTTTCAGTAAAGTACCTGCCATTGATGCAACCCCTGTATCCATTTTTGTTAATGCGATGGATACCAATCCATTAGCAGCTGATCCTCAAGTGATTTTAAAAGAACATGAGCAAGCATTTTTACAAGGTTTAACAGTATTAAGCCGTTTGCATGAAGGTAAAGTATACCTTTGTAAAGCACCTGATACTCATATTCCTAGTACAGCAAATATTGAAAATTTAGAAGTGAAAGATTTTGCTGGTCCACATCCTGCTGGATTAAGTGGTACACATATTCATTTTATTGATCCTGTCAGCGTAACAAAGTCAGTTTGGTATATTAATTATCAAGATGTCATTGCGATTGCCCATTTATTTACAACGGGTGAACTTGATGTCAACCGTGTTATTTCATTAGCGGGTCCTCAGGTAAAAAATCCTCGCTTAGTGCGTACTGTTATGGGCGCAAATCTTTCGCAGTTAACCGCTAACGAGCTGAAAGATGGCGAAAATCGCGTCATTTCTGGCTCTGTATTAAGTGGGGTAAAAGCAGTAGGTCCTGTGGATTATTTAGGTCGCTATGCATTACAAGTATCGGTTTTAGAAGAGGGTCGTGAGAAAGAATTCTTAGGCTGGATTATGCCGGGTGCAAATAAATATTCACTTTCTCGTACTGTATTAGGGCATTTCTCGAAGAAATTATTCAACTTTACTACCGCAGTAAATGGCGGTGAGCGTGCGATGGTACCAATCGGTGCGTATGAGCGTGTAATGCCATTGGATATTATTCCAACTTTATTATTACGTGATTTGAGCGCTGGTGATACAGATTCGGCACAAACATTAGGTTGTTTAGAGCTAGATGAAGAAGATTTAGCACTTTGTACCTTTGTTTGTCCTGGTAAAAATGAATATGGTCCGCTCTTACGTCAAGCGTTAGATAAGATCGAGAAGGAAGGTTAAAAATGGGTTTAAAACATTTTATTGAAAAAATTGAACCTGCGTTTTTACCGGGTGGAAAATATGAAAAATGGTATGCATTGTTTGAAGCAACCGCAACCTTTTTATATACGCCAGGTACAGTAACGCACAAAGCTTCTCATGTGCGTGATGCGTTAGATTCAAAACGTATGATGGTATTAGTGTGGCTTTCGCTTTTCCCTGCGATGTTCTACGGTATGTATAACGTTGGAGCGCAGGCAATCCTTGCTACAGATGCTTTAGGCACATTACAACAGGCGATTGCAAACCATTGGCAATATGCTTTAAGTAATGCTTTAGGTGCAGATTTAACGGCATCTGCTGGTTGGGTAAGTAAAATGCTGTTAGGCGCTACTTACTTCCTACCTATTTATTTAACTGTCTTTTTAGTGGGTGGTTTCTGGGAAGTTTTATTTGCCATGGTGCGTAAACATGAGATTAACGAAGGTTTCTTTGTTACCTCAATTCTCTTAGCGTTAATTGTGCCTCCAACTTTACCATTATGGCAGGCAGCATTAGCAACGACATTCGGTGTTGTTGTCGCGAAAGAAATTTTTGGTGGTGTTGGTAAAAACTTCATGAACCCAGCTTTAGCTGCGCGTGCATTCTTATTTTTTGCTTATCCTGCACAGATCTCTGGTGATACAGTTTGGGTTGCAGCTGATGGTTTCTCTGGTGCAACAGCACTTTCACAATGGGCGGTTGAAGGTCAAGTGGGCTTAAAACATGTTGTGACGGGTCAACCTATTACTTGGATGGATGCATTTTTAGGTAATATTCCAGGTTCTATTGGTGAAGTATCAACTTTAGCATTATTAATTGGTGCAGCAGTGATCGTTTTTGCCCGTATTGCTTCTTGGCGCATTATTGCTGGTGTGATGGTTGGTATGATCGCAATTTCAACGTTATTTAACTTAATTGGTTCAGATACAAATCCATTATTTGCAATGCCTTGGCATTGGCATTTAGTATTAGGTGGCTTCGCACTTGGTATGTTCTTTATGGCAACAGATCCTGTTTCAGCGGCGTTCACTAATAAAGGAAAATGGTGGTATGGTATTTTAATCGGTGCGATGGCGGTATTAATCCGTGTGGTTAACCCTGCTTATCCAGAAGGTATGATGTTAGCGATTTTATTTGCTAACTTATTTGCACCAGTATTTGATTACCTTGTCGTTCAAGCCAATATTAAGCGTCGGAGAGCTCGCAATGTTTAAGAATAAAGATAGCGTTGGCGGAACACTTCTCGTCATTGTGTTATTGAGTTTAGTTTGTTCTATTATCGTAGCAGGTTCTGCGGTATTACTTAAACCAACTCAAATTGAACAAAAAGAATTAGATAAGCAAAAGAATATTTTAAGTGTTGCTGGTTTATTAAAAGAAGGCACTAAAAATAGTGAAATCAAAACTATCTATGCAAAAAATATTGAAGCTCGCTTAGTTGACCTAAATACAGGTGATTTTGCGCCTGCTCAAGTTGGTTTTGATGCTGCAAAAGCAGTTAAAGATCCAGCGCAAAGCGTTAAATTAGCAGCGGAAGAAGATGTTGCGAATATTCGTGTACGTGCAAATTTTGCTGAAGTGTATCTTGTAAAAAATGATGCAGGTCAAGTGACGCAAGTCGTTTTACCATTCTATGGTACAGGTTTATGGTCAGTGATGTATGGCTTTATGTCAGTACAGCCTGATGGTAATACAGTCAATGGTATTACTTATTACGATCAAGGTGAAACCCCAGGATTGGGTGGTGAAATCGAAAACCCGAAATGGCAAGCACAGTTTGTTGGCAAAAAGCTTTATACCTCAGATAATCAAATAGGTTTATTTGTAGGTAAAGGTGCGTCAAGCAATGCTGAACATGGTATTGATGCAATTTCAGGTTCAACTTTAACCAGTAACGGTGTGAATAACTCATTCAAATTCTGGTTAGGTCAAAAAGGTTTCGGTCCTTTCTTAGCAAAACTTAAAGCAGGAGCGTTAAACAATGGCTGATACTAAAAAGTTAAAAGGCTTGTTGTTATCTCCAATTATGGACAACAACCCGATCGCATTACAGATTTTAGGTATTTGTTCTGCACTGGCGGTCACTACCAAGTTAGAAACTGCAGTCGTGATGACATTGGCTGTAACCTTTGTAACAGCATTTTCTAACTTATTTATTTCATTGATCCGTAACTATATTCCAAATAGCGTGCGTATTATTGTGCAAATGGCCATTATTGCTTCATTAGTAATTTTGGTTGACCAAATTTTACGTGCATATGCCTATGGTCTATCTAAACAACTTTCGGTTTTCGTTGGTTTGATCATTACTAACTGTATCGTGATGGGGCGCGCAGAAGCTTTTGCGATGAAATCACGTCCGTTAGAAAGTTTAGTTGATGGTATTGGTAATGGTCTAGGTTATGGTGCAATTTTAATTTCAGTTGCCTTTATTCGTGAATTGATTGGTTCAGGTAAATTATTTGGTATGACTGTTTTCCAAACTATTCAAGATGGTGGTTGGTATCAAACCAATGGTTTATTCCTGCTTGCACCGAGCGCATTCTTTATTATCGGTTTTATTATTTGGGGTATCCGTACCTTAAAACCAGAGCAGGTGGAGAAATAGTCTATGGAACATTATATTAGTCTTTTCGTTAAATCTGTCTTTATCGAAAATATGGCGCTTTCTTTCTTCTTAGGGATGTGTACATTCCTTGCTGTATCGAAAAAAGTGTCAACTTCGTTTGGTTTGGGTATTGCGGTTATCGTGGTATTAGGGATTGCTGTCCCAGTGAACCAATTGGTTTATACCCATATTTTAAAAGACAGTGCATTAGTACAAGGTATTGATTTAAGTTTCTTAAACTTCATTACTTTCATCGGTGTCATTGCGGCATTAGTTCAAATTCTTGAAATGGTGCTTGATAAGTATTTCCCAGCACTTTATAACGCATTAGGGATTTTCTTACCATTAATTACAGTAAACTGTGCAATTTTTGGTGGTGTATCATTTATGGTACAGCGTGATTATAACTTCGCAGAATCTGTTGTTTATGGTTTAGGTGCGGGTACTGGCTGGATGTTAGCAATTGTTGCACTTGCAGGAATCACTGAAAAAATGAAATATTCTGATGTACCAGCGGGTTTACGTGGTTTAGGGATTACCTTTATTACTGTTGGCTTAATGGCACTTGGTTTTATGTCATTCTCAGGTATTCAGTTGTAAGAAAGGGGATACAGAATGGAAATTACTCTTGGTATTGCAATGTTCACCGTTATTGTTTTGGCTTTAGCAGTTATTATTTTATTTGCTAAATCAAAATTAGTGAATTCAGGTGACATTACAATTGAAATTAACGACGATCCAAGCAAAGCAATTCATTTGCCTGCTGGTGGTAAATTATTAGGCGCGTTAGCAAGTAAAGGTATTTTTGTATCTTCAGCTTGTGGCGGCGGTGGCTCTTGTGGTCAATGCTTAGTTAAAGTTACTGAAGGTGGTGGAGATATTCTACCAACAGAACTTTCACATATTTCAAAACGCGAAGCAAAAGAAGGTTATCGCCTTTCTTGCCAAGTGAATGTGAAAAGCAGCATGAAAATTGAATTGCCAGAAGAAGTGTTTGGTGTAAAAAAATGGGAATGTACAGTTATCTCTAATGATAATAAAGCGACTTTTATTAAAGAACTCAAATTAGCGATCCCTGAAGGTGAAGAAGTCCCATTCCGCGCTGGTGGTTATATTCAAATTGAAGCTGATCCACATGTGGTGAATTATAAAGATTTTGATATTCCAAAAGAATACCATGAGGATTGGGATAAATATGACTTATGGCGCTATGTATCCAAAGTTGATGAACCAATTATTCGTGCTTATTCAATGGCATCATATCCAGAAGAAAAAGGCATTATTATGCTTAACGTGCGTATTGCGACGCCTCCGCCATCTGCGCCAGATGCACCTCCGGGTCAAATGTCCTCTTATATTTGGTCATTAAAAGCAGGTGATAAAGTCACTATTTCTGGTCCATTTGGTGAATTCTTTGCGAAAGACACTGATGCGGAAATGGTCTTCATCGGTGGTGGTGCAGGAATGGCGCCAATGCGTTCACATATTTTTGATCAGTTAAAACGTTTGAAATCAAAACGTAAAATGTCATTCTGGTATGGTGCGCGTTCTAAACGTGAAATGTTCTATGTGGAAGATTTTGATACGTTACAAGCAGAAAACGACAATTTTGTATGGCATGTAGCACTTTCTGATCCATTACCTGATGATAATTGGGATGGTTACACAGGCTTTATTCACAATGTCCTTTATGAAAATTACTTAAAAGATCATGAGGCACCAGAAGATTGTGAATATTACATGTGTGGACCACCAATCATGAATTCATCTGTAATTAAGATGTTAAAAGATCTTGGTGTTGAAGATGAAAATATCTTGTTAGATGATTTTGGTGGCTAATTTCCATTTATCTTAACTCACTCAAAGTGCGGTCGATTTTTACGAAATTTTGTAAAGTTGACCGCACTTCTATTTAAGAAAATTTGCAATTTTGGTTTTTATTCAGCGGAAAATCCAAACTTACAACTTTTTAACGCAAAGGAATTAACGTGAAATTACAAAAAATGATGACCAATGCCTTAGTCGCATTCAGCGTTCTGTTATTAGTTGCTTGTGATAAGCCAGCAGAAATGGTGACTTTAACGGGCAAAACAATGGGAACGACTTACAGTGTGAAATACATTGATAATGGAAAACTTCATGTCAAACCAGAAGCTATGCATAAGGGTATAGAGATAATACTAAAAGATGTGAATAATAAAATGTCGACTTATATTGCAAGCTCTGAATTAAGTATGTTCAATCAGAATACTCAAACAGATACTCCGATTGAGATTTCGACAGATTTAGCTACGGTATTAGCGGAGTCAATTCGTTTGAATAAGGTGACAGAAGGCGCTTTGGATGTCACTATTGGCCCACTCGTCAATTTATGGGGGTTTGGTCCAGAGAAACGAACGACACCAGAAGCAATGGAAGAACAACTTGAGACACGACGTGCTTGGGTGGGAATTGAGAAGTTAACATTAACTCAGCAAGATGATAAATTCTTTTTACAAAAGGCAGTGCCACAGTTATATGTTGATCTTTCTTCTATTGCAAAAGGTTTTGGTGTAGATAAAGTAGCCGCTTATGTTGCAGAACAAGGGGGCGATAATTATTTAGTCGAAATCGGTGGTGAAATTCGTGCTAAAGGCAAAAATATAGAAGGTAAAGATTGGCAAATCGCGATTGAAAAACCAAGTTTTGATGGCTCTCGCGCAGTTTCCCAAATTATTGGTTTAAAAGATTTAGCTATGGCAACTTCAGGTAATTATCGTAACTATTTTGAAGAAAATGGACGTCGTTTTTCTCATGAAATTGATCCAAAAACAGGTTATCCAATAGCACATCGATTGGCTTCTATTACAGTGCTTGCTGATTCCACGATGACTGCGGATGGCTTATCTACAGGGTTATATGTTTTAGGTGAAGAAAAAGCATTAGAAGTGGCTGAAAAATATAATTTACTTGTATATTTAATTAGCAAAACAGAAAACGGCTTTGAGGCTAAGATGTCCTCAGCATTTGAAAAATTATTAAATAGTCAACATTAAGGATAATGCAATGCAACTTTTTTTACTTACATTTGGTCTTTTTTTATTAATTATTGCGGGCATGGCAATTGGTTACATTGTAAAACGTAAGACTATTGCAGGCAGTTGTGGTGGCATTTCATCACTAGGTCTGAAAAAAGTGTGTGATTGTGAGGAACCATGTGATAATTTGAAAGCCAAATTAGATGCTGGCGATGAACAAGCTCAAAAAGAATACGATGAAAAATTTGCCAAAAATGACTCGCACTTTTATGAAGTGAAATAATTTATCGAATGATAAATCACTTTGATTGATACCAAATTAGTGTAACTCGACATTTCAAATTCAGTACAAAAGTGCAAGTCATCCTAAAATGAGTGCACTTTTGTTTATGTGTCATATAAAATCCAGAAATAATCATTGTGATGATAGATGAATTATCAGTGGGTAATTAAAGCTAAGCTAGTAAAACTATTGTACAAAGATATACGTTAAAGCAGGGGAACATGATGCAACAAGATACTCGTTGGAAGCAACGTTTTGAAAATTATCGAAAAGCCGTTGTATATTTAACCGATGAGGTTGAGAAATATGCAAACACAGAGTTAGATATTATCAAAAAAGGTGTTATTCATAGCTTTGAAATTACACATGAACTGGCATGGAAGGTGATGCAAGACTATCTAAAATATCAAGGGCTAACAGAATTAGGTGGACCGCGAAATATTACTCGAATTGCTTTTCAGTATGAATTAATTGAGGACGGTGATAATTGGATGGAGATGTTAAATAGTCGTAATGCATCGGTACATACGTATGATGAAACTATTTTAACTAAGACTTTTCAAATGGTAACTAAAACATATTTACCTTTGTTTATTGCTTTAGAGCAGAGAATGCATTTTTTATGGAAAAATTCGGCTTAAGTCAACGAAATATCAAAATTATTATTGACATTTTGGCAAAATATCCTGAGATAGAGAGTGCAATTATTTATGGATCGCGTGCTAAAGGAAATTATCGTATTGGTTCAGATATTGATTTGACTTTTAAGGGAAAAAATTTGACTGATAAGACTCTCAGCAGAATTTGGCATGATTTGGATGATTCAGATTCTCCTTATTTATTCGATTTATCTATTTATCATCACCTTACTCATCAACCTTTTATTGATCATATTGATCGTGTCGGGAAAATCTTTTATCAACGAGAAGATAAATAATGAAATCAAAAACTTATGAAGAAAATTTTGCAAAACTGACCGCACTTGAACTTGCTGAAAACGGTAAAAAGAAAGTCATCTGTGGTATGTCAGGAGGAGTAGACTCTTCTGTGTCGGCTTTTATTCTTCAACAACAAGGCTATCAAGTCGAAGGCTTGTTTATGAAGAACTGGGAAGAAGATGATGATACAGATTATTGTACTGCGGCGGCAGATTTAGCTGATGCCCAAGCTGTATGCGATAAACTTGGTATTAAATTACATAAAATTAATTTTGCCGCAGAATATTGGGATAATGTATTTGAGCATTTTTTACAAGAATATAAAGCAGGACGTACACCAAACCCTGATATTTTGTGCAACAAAGAAATTAAATTTAAAGCTTTCTTAGAATATGCTGCGGAAGATTTAGGCGCAGATTATATTGCCACAGGGCATTATGTACGTCGCGGTGAGAAAGAGGGAGAATGCCAATTATTACGTGGCTTAGATAACAATAAAGATCAAAGTTATTTCTTATATACCTTAAGCAAAGATCAAGTGGCGCAAAGCTTATTTCCTGTCGGGGAAATCGCAAAACCAATTGTGCGTGCAATAGCAGAAGATTTAGGTTTAGTGACAGCAAAGAAAAAGGATTCAACTGGTATTTGTTTTATTGGCGAACGTAAGTTTAAAGATTTTTTAGCACGTTATTTACCAGCACAACCTGGTGATATTAAAACTGTCGATGGTGTAGTTGTTGGTCGTCATGATGGTTTGATGTACCATACTTTAGGGCAACGCAAAGGGTTAGGTATCGGTGGTGTAAAAGGGCTGAGTGAAGAACCGTTTTATGTGGTAGAAAAAGATTTAGTAAATAATGTGTTAGTGGTTGCTCAGGGGCATGATAATTCGGCGTTATTATCAACAGGGTTAATTGCTAGCCAGCTACATTGGGTTGATCGTCAACCAATTCGTCAAAATTTACGTTGTAGCGTGAAAACCCGTTATCGCCAAGAGGATATTCCCTGTGAGATTCAACCTATTGATGATGACAATATCCGAGTGATCTTTGATGAGCCACAAATTGCGGTTACTCCGGGACAATCTGCGGTATTTTATCAAGGTGAAGTTTGTCTTGGTGGTGGGATAATTGAAGCTCAAATTAAGTAGTTCTTTCTTATTATGATAATAAGAGTGCGGTTGAAATTTTAATGATTTTAACCGCACTTTTTTATTATTAATAATAGATAATTTTATGAGACTTATTGTGTTAGGTATTATTGTTGAATAACAGCCTTTACTAGGATTTGCTTTTTACAAGCAAGAGAAAGAAAAATGAGATAAAGTATATTATTTATCGAAAACCAATACATTCTTTGAGCGATATTCGTAGTATAGTAATCTTAATATGTTGTATTTAGTAATAAGTTATGTAATCTTCATTACAATATTCGTATTGAGGAGAAAATATGAAAAATTTCTTATCTTTAGGAAAAAATTTTTGGTTATATCGTTTCTCTTTTTTATTGAGTAGCTTAACGAGCATAGCAACGAATATTTCAATCAATTGGTGGATATTAGATACTTATCAAAAAGCAATATATGTGAGCTACACTTTAATTCCCGCAACTATTATTTACATCAGTACCAGTTTTTTGCTTTCACCATTAGGTGATAAATTTAGTCGAAAAAAGTTAATTCAAATTGGAATGTTGATTCAAATTAGCGCATTTATCACATTAATCATTATTTATAATTTTTTGTTATTAGATATTTTTTATCTTATGGTTTTTCAAGCCCTTTTCTCTTTAGGCAATGGAATAGCCCGCATTGGTAGTACTAGTTTTATTGTCGATATTGTTGAAGAAAATCGTATTACAGAGGCTAATAACATTATAATGCGTTTAAACTCTGCTATTAGCATATTAGGCTTGATTTTTGGTGGTGCAATAGTGGCATATTTTGATTTTATTATTGCATTCTTGATTTATCTTATTTTAAGTATGTGTTCTATTTTTTTAATAAGTTTAATTAATGTTTATAATAATGTTAATTTAAATAAAAATATTAAATTTTTTGATGATTTATTGTTGGGTGTTAAATATACAATTACTAGTGATGTGATTAGAGGGTTATTTTTCTACAGTATGATTATGGGAATTGTTTTTGGACCACTTCAATTAATTATTATTTATATCATAAAAGAAATAATGAAAATGAGTTCTTTTGACTATAGCTTTGCTATGTCGGGTATGAGTATTGGTATTATTTTAGGAAGTTATTTGTATGAAAAAATCAAAGCGAAATTCAGTTATATGCATTTATTTATGGTCTTTTCATCTTGTTTATTTATTCTGGGGTTAGTCTGCATTTATTTTTCTTATTATAGCAATGTTTTTATCTTTGCTATGATAATGATTGGTATCGCAAGAAATTGGATTAATGTCACAGTTGATTCTCATTTGCTAAAAACGCTGGATCCGGCAATTAGAACCAAAGTTCTGTTAAATATGTCATTTTTTGGTAATATCAGTGTTCCTTTATCGACTTTATTCACTGGTGGATTAATTGATACATTAGGTATCCCATTTATTTTACTCACGAACATTGTATTAGTTGGCATTGCTATTGGAGTTTTTCTTTTTAATCAAGCTGTGATTGGTTTTCTTAATTCACCTGTTGATCGAGCAAAACAAATGTTGCATTTTTAACTATAAGCTGCTTTTGTCATAAGTACTGTCTGAATAACTTTTTGAGTTAATTAGGCAGTTCTTTTTAGTTATTTCACTGTGTTTATGATACTTCTTTTAACCTTTTCTCATCCTTAATCCGCTCATTACTTTGCAATGGGCAATGCTATGCTCGTCACACGTTGAGAGAGTTTGTAAAAATTGTTCAATCTTTTTGAGTTGTTGAATTTTTTCTTGTACTTGATTTAAATGGTGACGGATGATTTCATCTGCATTTTGACAATCCGCTTTAGGGTTAGTTTGCAGTTGGTGTAGTTGCTTGATTTCTTCAATACTAAAACCGAGTGTTCGACAAGTTTTAATAAATTCTAAACATTGTACTGTTTTGTCATCGTATAGCCGATAGCCATTTACGCCACGTTGTGGCTTAGGTAACAAACCAATCTTTTCATAATAGCGAATGGTTTCACGATGAATATCGGTTTTTTCGCTTAATTCATTTATTTTAAAAAAAGTTGTCATCGATAGCTTGACCTTGTAGTGACTACAAACTTTATTATTGTAATTAAAACCACAAATAATGAAAAGGAAAGTGATATGCCATCTCAACGGACCCATCATAAGCACGATCATTCCTCTGATCATTTTCACCATCACCAACATATTCATACTGAGAATCGCAGAATTCTTGTACTGAGTTTTTTCTTGATTACAAGTTTTATGATTATTGAATTTTTGGGTGGTTATTCTTTTAATAGCTTGGCATTGATGGCCGATGCAGGGCATATGGCTAATGATAGTTTTGCCTTATTGATTGCTTTAATTGCGTTATATTTAAATCCACAAAATCAACGTCGAGTAGCGATATTAAATGGGTTTTCTTTATTGTTAGTCGCTATTTACATTATTTGGGAGGCAATTGAACGTTGGCAATATCCACAACAGATTGCTTCATTACCAATGTTAATTGTTGCGGTATTAGGCTTGTTAGTAAATGTGGTTGTTGCTCACTTGATGTTAAAAGACGATCAAGCAAATCTCAATCTTCGCGCGGCTTATTTGCATGTGTTAGCGGATCTATTGGGTTCAATTGTCGCGATTAGCGCTGGCTTAAGTGCATATCTATTTAATTGGATATGGGTTGATATTATCGCCAGTTTCATTTTGAGTTTATTTGTTTTAAAAAGTGGCTATGCAATTATAAAAGAAGCGTTATTGGGGGTGGAGTAGAGAAAAGTGCGGTCGAAATTTTCAAATTTTTGACCGCACTTTTGATGTTTTATTTATTTAACCATGCCATATATTCCGCGACACCTTGCGCAACAGTTTTAAATGGCTTGTCATAGCCAGTTGCACGTAACTTGTCTAAGTTAGCTTGTGTATATTCTTGATAGCGGCTCTTTAAATGCGCTGGGAATGGGATAGTTTCAATATCTGCTTCAGTCTTACCATGGAATTTTACTACGGCTTTTGCTACTTCTTGGAAAGATTCAGCATTACCTGTGCCTAAATTATAGATACCTGAAATATTGTTTTGCCAGCACCAAATATTTACTGCCGCTACATCACCTACATATACGAAGTCACGGCGGAAGTGTTCACTTCCTGCGAATAATTTTGGATTTTCACCTTTTAAAATTTGGTTGTTTAAATGGAAGGCGACACTTGCCATTGAACCTTTGTGATTTTCGCGTGGACCGTACACATTGAAATAGCGGAAGCCACAGACAGGTGAGTTTGCTTCTGGTAAAATCGCCCGTACATATTGGTCAAATAAGAATTTTGAATACCCATACACGTTTAATGGTGCTTCAAATTGGCGTTCTTCGCGAAATTCGGTTTTATCGCCATAAGTGGCTGCGGATGAAGCATAGAAGAACGGAATTTCACGATCTAAGCAATAATGTAATAATTCTTTTGAATATTCATAATTATTGTGCATGATGTATTTGCCGTCCCATTCAGTAGTCGCAGAACAAGCACCTTCATGGAAAATGACATCAATATCACCTAAATCATCACCCGCCACAATAGAAGCAATAAAATCTTCTTTGTCACAATAATCAGCAATATCTAAATCTACTAAGTTTGCGAATTTGGTACCATCTTTTAAGTTATCTACCACTAAAATATCTGTACGCCCAAGTTCGTTTAAGGCTTTTACAATGTTACTACCAATAAATCCAGCACCGCCAGTTACGATAATCATGATCTTGTCCTCTGTTGGTTAATACTTAATGTATTGTAATGGATTTTATGACGGATGTGTTTAAGTATTTTGTATGCTATGTGAGTTTTTGATGTTTGCTCAAAATCCTTATTATCATTTTTATGTCTGTTTTGACCGTTTTTATAATAGAAGGAATTGATATGCAAAGAAGAAATGATTTAATTTTATACAAGCTCAATCGTGCCAGAAAAATCATACTGTTTTTTTAATAATAAAATGTTATATTTTTCACAAACAATGAGTTTTTTGTTAACCTCGTCACATTTTGCTTTTGATTTTGATGTATAATATGACCATATAGTTTATTTCGCATACAAATTGTCAACGAGGAAGATATATGGACGCAAAAGAAATTGCACAATTTATTGATCATACGGCGTTAACCGCAGAGAAAACCGAACAAGATATTCTTCAATTATGTGATGAAGCAATTGAGAATAAATTTTGGTCTGTCTGTATTAATTCAGCTTATATTCCTTTAGCAAAGGAAAAACTTGCTGGTACAGATGTAAAAATTTGTACGGTGGTGGGTTTTCCTTTAGGGGCTAACTTGAGTTCAGTCAAAGCATTTGAAGCAAGTCAAGCAATTCAAGCTGGTGCAGATGAAATTGATATGGTCATTAACATCGGATTAATTAAATCTAATAAATGGGATGCTGTCCGTGCAGATGTTGCAGAAGTATTAGTAGCTTGCGCAAATAAACCCTTAAAAGTGATTTTAGAAACATGCTTATTAACAAAAGAGGAAATTGTTAAAGCATGTGAAATTTGTAAACAATTAAATGTAGCGTTTGTGAAAACGTCGACAGGTTTCAGCAGTGGTGGGGCAACTGTGGAAGATGTTGTCTTGATGAAACAGACCGTAGGCGATATTGGAGTGAAAGCGTCTGGCGGTGTGCGTGATACGGCAACAGCAGTAGCGATGATTACTGCTGGTGCAACACGTATTGGTGCGAGTGCAGGGATTGCAATTATTAATGGTTTACAGGATGTAAACAGCACCTATTAATAAGTGATTGAGCTTGCTATGGACAAGATGAATTCTCGCATTCAAAAATTGGAATTTTTATTGAAGCAAATGGATAAGATTCACTTGCGAGAGGCAGCTGAAATATTAAAAGTGTCTGAAATGACTATTCGGCGAGATCTTAGCTCCTGTGCAAGCTCAATTATTTTATTAGGTGGTTATATTGTTAAAGACCCCAAAAAGCAGGGTAACAAGCAGTATCAAATTTTTGAACATCAAGGAAAAAATACGGCGGAAAAAATGCAGCTAGCGAAAATTGCAGCTAGCTTAGTTGAAGAAGGTGATGTTGTTTTCTTTGATTGTGGTTCAACAATTCCATTTATTGCGACAGAGATTGATCATCATCTAAACTTTACTGCTGTTTGTTGTTCTATTAATACTTTTCTCATATTACAAGAAAAGCCA
This sequence comes from Pasteurella oralis, assembly GCF_042681465.1. Lineage (NCBI taxonomy): Bacteria > Pseudomonadati > Pseudomonadota > Gammaproteobacteria > Pasteurellales > Pasteurellaceae > Pasteurella > Pasteurella oralis. Next base: position 9,669 of record NZ_JBHUFP010000025.1, on the reverse strand, counting down.
AATTGTGAAGTGATTTTATGTGGTGGTCGTTATTCACGTCATAATGCTTTCTTAACACCAATCCAATCTCAAACAGAACTCGAAATGATTCGTACAAATAAAGCATTCATTTCTGCGGCAGGTGTTGATTTAAAACAAGGTGTGACCTGTTTCAATTTTGATGAGGCAAGAGTCAAACAAGTGGCGATGGCAAGGACACAGCAGTCTATTTTAGTAGTAGATCATGCTAAATTTCATCAAATACAACAAGCTTACATCGCGAATTTAGATGCGTTTGACATCTTAATTTGTGATCAGCCTGCGCCAACGGAGTTTGCAGATCAAATCATTACTTGTACAACCAAATAAAGTTAAATTAAAAAAACTTGGTTAAAAGTAACCGCACTTTCATACCCCAATAGGTAGTTAAACCTGTTGTCACAAACGACATTTCCCCTTTATCCAAAATAATAATCGTGGGCGTCACTGCAATTTGCCATTGTCGACTTAGTTCCCCTTGTGGATCATTGACTGTCGTAAAACTATAGTGGTATTTGGCTAAATAGGTTTGTACAGTTTCGTTATCGCCAGAACTTAATGCAACAGAGACAACAGGATATCCCTCCTCTGCCAGCGCATGTATTATTGGTGAGGTATATTGGCAATATCCACACCAGCTTCCCCAAAAATACAAAATAGTAGGCTGTGTTTGGTTGAGTTGAGCGAGGAGAAATGGCTGATTTTTTAGATCCATGAGTACAGTTGTTGTGGCATTAACAGGTATATTTGGTCGACGTATGAAATCAAGCAGAGCACTCATGATGATTAAAGTCAATGCAAGTGAAAATAAAGAGGTTAAGAGTTTACGAATTTTGCTCATCATTGTGACGGGAGATTATTCGATATCTTTGAGATTCATTTGCTCTGCGCCTTTGGCAAGCATACGCAATTGCAAAATTACCCGTTGTTTAAGTTGTTCACGCTCTGTTTTACCCATATCCAATGCATTTGCACCAGCGGTGAAAACGATAGTGACCATACCTTCAGCTTGAACTTGCGCAACATATTGTGAGTAACTGTTACGATGAGCAATATATTCAGTCAATTCGTCAACAAAATGCTTAATTTCGCGTGCAGTTGCGGTTCTAAAAGCCTGCGATGTGCCTGAGCTTTCGCGTAATAATAGGCGGAACATATTAGGGCTATTCGTAATAAATTCAAAGAACGTATCAACGGAAATGACAATCACGCTACCGCCTTTCTCTAAGCGTTTGCGTGCTTGGCGCATTAATTGACGTAACACCAGCCCTGCTTCATCCACCATAGTTAAGCCAAGTTCATCCATATCTTTGAAGTGGCGATAAAATGAGGTTGGAGCAATACCTGCTTCTCGGGCAACTTCACGTAAGCTCAAGTTAGAGAAACTTTGTTCTGCAGTAAGCTGATTAAAGGCTGCACTAATTAATGCACGTCTGGTTTTTTCTTTTTGTAAGGCTCTCACTCCTGCCATCTTTTTTCCTTACTTTTTAAGATAGAATTTCATTGACAGCATGGCTGACTGTTTGAGCAATTCTTTCGTAACGAGTACGCAGTGGTGAACCGGGGCGATACACTAAATTAATACTGCGCGAAGGTTCTGGCGTATAACAGGCAATATATTTAACGCCAGTACGTTTCCCTTCGTTCATGACAGCGAGTTGAGGCATGAAAGTGATACCCGCATTTGCAGCAACCATGTTACGTAAAGTTTCTAGGCTAGTTGCCTGAAAATGTGCATTTTCTTTTGCTCCCGCGCTAAAACAGTAGCCAATAGTTTGGTCGCGTAAACAATGTCCATCATCTAACATCAACATTTCACAACCGTTAAGTTTACTCATTTCAATGGCTTTTTCATTTGCCCATGGGTGAGAATCACTAACAGCAAGTAGCATTTTTTCATTAAAAATAGGGACTTCAATAAAAGCTTCCGCTTCGCGTACTGATGCAATAATGGCACAATCTAGGTGACCTGTTTCCAATTGTTCTAAAAGTTGATTAGTTTGTGCTTCATAGAGGAAAAGTTCTAAATCAGGAAAGGCTTCTTTGAGTACAGGCATAATATAAGGTAATAAATAAGGACCTACAGTTGGGATGACTCCAATATGTATTGGTCCTGTCATTTCTTTACCTTGGTTACTTGCCATTTCTTTGAGTAATTTTACTTCTCGTAACACTGCTCTTGCTTGATCAACGAGTAATAAGCCTGATTGAGTAAAGAGGACTTTACGGCTTGTTCGTTCTAATAATATTATCCCTAGCTCATCTTCAAGCTTGCGAATTTGACCACTTAATGTAGGCTGACTTACATGACACGAATCAGCCGCACGGCGAAAATGTTTATGTTCTGCAAGCGCCACGAAATATTCTAGATCGCGGATATTCATTTTTACCTCATCATTGAAACAAACAATTAAAAAGATCGGACCAATTGCCCGAAACTATACCATAAATTTGACTATAATTCATAAAGGAGTAAGATTCGTTTTACATTTATTGCTCAACATATAGGAGATCTTTTATGGCAACAATGGAAGGAAAGAAAGTTCCTCAAGTGACATTTCATACTCGTCAAGGTGATCAGTGGGTTGATGTAACCAGCGCAGATTTATTTGATAATAAAACGGTAGTACTTTTCTCATTACCAGGCGCGTTTACGCCAACTTGTTCATCAACACATTTGCCACGTTATAATGAACTTGCTTGCGAGTTCAAAGCATTGGGTGTTGATAGCATTATTTGTATGTCTGTCAATGATACTTTTGTGATGAATGCTTGGAAAGCCGATCAAGAATCTGAAAATGTAATTGTGATTCCAGATGGTAATGGTGAATTTACTGAAGGTATGGGGATGTTAGTCAGTAAAGAAGATTTAGGCTTTGGTAAGCGTTCTTGGCGCTATTCTATGTTAGTACGTAATGGTGTGGTTGAAAAAATGTTTATTGAACCACAAGAGCCAGGTGATCCATTCAAAGTTTCTGATGCAGATACAATGATGAAATATCTTAAACCTGAGTGGCAAGCTAAGCCATCAGTGTCTGTTATCACTAAACCAGGTTGCCCATTCTGTGCAAAAGCAAAAGCCTTATTAAAAGAGAAAGGTTATACTTTTGAAGAAATTGTGTTAGGTCGTGACGCGAGTACAATTTCAGTTCGTGCCATTACTGGCAAAACAAGTGTGCCGCAGGTATTTATCGGTGGTCAATATATTGGCGGTAGTGACGAGCTAGAAAAATATTTTGCTTAATTAAGCAATAAACAAATGAAAAAAGTGCGGTTATGCCGCACTTTTTTGTTTAATGAAAGATTAATAATGTGGAGGTGGTGTTTCTTCGGCTTGGCTCGCGATGTTAGAGGGTTGCATATCTTTTAATTTATTTACTAAATAACGCAATTGCACTTGCATTTTATCTAACGCAAATTGTTGCTCAATAAGCGACTGGTTTAACTCATCTAGTAAATTTTCTTGGAACGTGGTTTTCATTTCTAATTCCGCAATGCGTTGTTCCAATTTTTCTTGAATTTGCATAAATAAACTCCAAATAAAGGTTGTGAATTTGGTCATTCCGTTTTAACCTATCTCAATTCGTTTTTTTATTATAAAGGATTAGACATTATGTTTAAAATTCAAAAATTTTCTGCGATTACTTTAATGATAAGTGCGGTAATTTCTAGTACAGTTTTAGCTAATACGGATGAGAAAAAATTTAATGATGACGCTTCTTATGCTGTCGGCATATTATTGGGTTCCAATGCCAAAGACATTATTGATACACAAAAAGGTATCATTAAATATGATAATGCACGTTTGTTAGCGGGTGTAGAAGATGTATTAGCCGGTAAAACGGATCTTGCGTCCAACGAGCAAGTGATTAATACCTTGCGCTCAGTACAAGAGAAAATGCAACAAGAGCAAGAAAAACAATTAGCAGCCATTGCGAAACAAGCAAAAGAAGAAGGTGACAAATATCGTGCTGAATTTGCTAAAAAAGCAGGAGTGAAAAAAACAAAATCAGGACTGTTATATCGTATTGAAAAAATAGGAGAAGGTGAGCAAATTAATGCAACAGATTTTGTTGTCGTAAATTATACAGGTAAGCTACCAAATGGTCAGGTTTTTGATAGCACCGATGGTAATCCTATTTCACTTAAGTTAAATCAGCTTGTACCGGGCTGGACTGAAGGGTTACAACTTATTAAAAAAGGTGGCAAAATTGAATTAGTATTACCATCAGAACTCGGATATGCTAAGCAGGGTGCCGGTATCATTCCTCCTGATTCAACGTTATATTTTGAAGTTGAAGTTGTGGATGTAAAACCTGAAGCGAAAAAATAATTGAAAAAACGACCGCACTATTGTCTTAAGTACGAGAGTGCGGTCATTTATTTTTTAATAATTGAGAATAAGGCAATGTTAACTGATAAACGACCTTTTACAGATGAAGATAAAGCCATTTTGAATTCTTATAAAGCGGTAGTGGATGGCGTCAGTGCACTTATCGGTCGTCATTGTGAAATTGTGCTCCATTCTTTAGAAGATCTAGAACATTCAACGATTTGCATTGCTAATGGGCATAACACTAATCGCCAGATCGGTTCACCAATTACGGATTTAGCATTGAAATCATTACATAATATGCAAACTGATAGTGTATCTAAACCTTACTTTACCCGAGCAAAAAGTAAAGGTTTGATGAAGTCAGTAACTATTGCAATTCGCAATAAAAGCCAGCGGATTATTGGATTATTATGTATTAATATTAATTTGGATGTTCCCGTTTCTGAATTTATGCAGGCATTTATGCCGACTCAAGAACAGCAAGAAACCTCAAGTGTTAATTTTGCAAGTTCAGTCGAAGAACTTGTCGCACAAACTGTTGAAAAAACAATTGAAGAAGTGACAGCAGATCGTATGGTGTCAAATAACAATAAAAATCGCCAGATCGTTATTTCATTGTATGAGAAAGGTATTTTTGACATTAAAGATGCAATTAATTTAGTGGCAGAGCGTCTAGATATTTCGCGTCATACAGTCTATTTGTATATTCGCCAAGTGAAACAAGATTCGGACGAACAAAAATAATGCGTTATGTACTTTGTATAAAACAGCCGATTTATGGTGCACAGGGTGGATATTTGGCTTATCAAGTCGCACAGGCTTTAGTTGAGCAAGGGCATCAAATTAGCCAGATTTTCTTTTTTCAACAAGGCGTGACTATTGGTAATGAATTTGTTTATCCTGCTAACGATGAATTTCACTTACAAGCAGCATGGCAAGATTTTTCGAGACAATATCATGTACCACTTCATTTATGTATTGCAGCAGCACAACGCCGTGGTGTGGTAGATACGCAAACTGCGCCAAAAGCCTCGCAAACTAATTTAGCTACACATTTTGTGTTAGCTGGGTTAGGTGAGTTTAATCAAGCTTTATTAGAAGCTGATAGAGTTTTGACATTATGATTAAAATCGCTTTTGTTTTTCGTTCTGCACCTCACGGATCTTCAGCAAGTCGTGAAGGGCTAGATGCTTTATTAGCTGCAACAGCTTTCTGTAATGAAGAAGATATTGCGGTTTTTTTTATTGATGATGGTGTATTTAATTTATTAGCACAGCAACAGCCAGAATTGATTTTACAGAAAGATTTTATCAGCGGATTAAAGCTATTAGACCTCTATGCAATTGAGCAACGTTATGTCTGCTATGATTCATTAACTCAATTGGGATTAACTGAACAGCAACAAGTCATTTCTTGTGAAAAAATAAGCCGCACTTTGTTAGTTGAAAAACTTCGTCAAGCAGAAAAAATATTAACTTTTTAAGAGGTAATATGCTCTATACTTTTTCGCAAGCAAGCTATGATGTCAATGAACTTGAGCGCTATATACAACATATCACTGAACAAGATGCTATCTTGTTATGGCAAGATGGTGTTTTGCTACTACTTAAATTCCCTTTGCTATTGCAACAAACAAGCGCACCATGTTTTGTTTTAGAAAATGACATTAAGGCTCGTCATTTAGCGCCATTACTCACTTTAAATAACAAGATAAAAGTCATTGATTTATCGCAATTTATTCAATTAACAGAACAATATTTTCCACAGTTTGCACTTTAGTTAAGAGTGAGTTGAAGCTAGGATTTACGGTAAACCACAAATTCTTATGATTTCCAAAGAGTTTCTGCTTATTTCTTGACATCGCCCCTATTGAAGATTAAAATTCAGCGTCTATTCCTGTATGGAATAGATTTTGAAGATAAACATTCTTTTATGAATAATTTTTAATACTGGAGCTTTTTTAATGGCAACTATCAACCAGCTAGTACGCAAACCGCGTGTGAAAAAGGTTGTAAAAAGTAACGTTCCTGCATTAGAGGCTTGCCCGCAGAAACGTGGTGTGTGCACACGTGTATACACAACTACACCTAAAAAACCGAACTCAGCATTACGTAAAGTATGCCGTATTCGCTTAACTAACGGTTACGAAGTAACTTCTTATATCGGCGGTGAAGGCCATAACCTTCAAGAGCACAGTGTTGTGCTTATCCGTGGCGGTCGTGTTAAAGACTTACCAGGTGTGCGTTATCACACTGTACGCGGTGCATTAGACTGTGCTGGCGTTAAAGATCGTAAACAAGGTCGTTCTAAATACGGCGTTAAGCGTCCTAAATCTTAATGGTTCTCCGTTAAGTAAGGCCAAACGTCTAAATTAGTAAAACTATTTAAACCATAAACTCCAGTCAATAAGCGATAGATATCGCATTAAAGATGAGTTTTGGATATCCTGAATTTTTAATACGGAGAAATTACAATGCCACGTCGTCGTGTTGTAGGTCAACGCAAGATCCTTCCAGATCCAAAGTTCGGATCAGAATTGCTTGCAAAATTTATCAATGTTTTAATGGTAGATGGTAAAAAATCTATCGCAGAAAAAATCGTTTATAGTGCATTAGATACGTTAGCACAACGTACTGGTAAAGAAGCATTAGAAGCTTTTGAAGCAGCACTTGAAAACGTACGCCCAACTGTTGAGGTTAAATCTCGCCGTGTGGGTGGTTCTACTTATCAAGTACCAGTTGAAGTACGCCCAGTACGTCGTAACGCATTAGGTATGCGTTGGATTGTTGAAGCTGCACGTAAACGTGGTGATAAATCAATGGCTTTACGTTTAGCTAACGAGTTATCTGATGCGTCAGATAACAAAGGTGCAGCAGTGAAAAAACGTGAAGATGTTCACCGTATGGCTGAAGCTAACAAAGCGTTTGCTCATTACCGTTGGTAATTAGTTTAAGCAATTACGTTTTTTAGGCTTCATCTCATTTAATTATGTGGTGAAGCCTTATACATATTTAAAATTTAATATTGAATTCCAGCAAGGAAATAATAATGGCACGTACAACCCCTATTGAAAGATACCGTAACATTGGTATCAGTGCTCACATTGACGCAGGTAAAACCACAACTTCCGAGCGTATCCTTTTCTATACAGGTGTGAGTCACAAACTTGGTGAGGTGCACGATGGTGCAGCTACTATGGACTGGATGGAGCAAGAGCAAGAACGTGGTATCACAATCACTTCTGCTGCAACAACAGCATTCTGGTCTGGTATGTCTAAACAATACCCACAACACCGTATTAACGTTATTGATACTCCAGGACACGTTGACTTTACGATTGAAGTAGAGCGTTCAATGCGTGTTCTAGATGGGGCTGTAATGGTTTATTGTGCGGTAGGTGGTGTTCAACCACAATCTGAAACTGTATGGCGTCAAGCAAATAAATACCAAGTTCCTCGTGTTGCTTTCGTAAATAAAATGGACCGTACAGGTGCTAACTTCCTACGTGTCGTTGAGCAAATCAAAACACGTTTAGGTGGTAATTCAGTGCCTTTACAACTTCCGATCGGTTCAGAAGATAATTTCAAAGGTGTTGTTGACCTTATTAAAATGAAAGCAATTAACTGGAATGATGCGGATCAAGGTATGACATTTACCTATGAAGATATTCCTGCCGATATGTTAGATGCTTGTGAAGAATGGCGCCAAAATTTAGTTGAGGCAGCAGCAGAAGCTTCAGAAGAGTTAATGGAAAAATACCTTGGTGGTGAAGAGTTAACTGAAGAAGAAATTAAAGTTGGTTTACGTCAACGTGTATTATCTGGCGAAATTATTCCAGTTTGTTGTGGTTCAGCATTTAAAAATAAAGGTGTTCAAGCAATGCTTGACGCGGTAATCGATTATTTACCTGCACCAACTGATATTCCTGCAATTAAAGGTATCAACCCAGATGAATCTGAAGGTGAACGTCATGCAAGTGATGATGAACCATTCTCAGCTTTAGCATTCAAAATTGCAACTGACCCATTCGTGGGTAACTTAACTTTCTTCCGTGTTTATTCAGGTGTAATCAACTCTGGTGATACAGTATTAAACTCTGTAAAAGATAAACGTGAACGTTTTGGTCGTATCGTACAGATGCATGCGAATAAACGTGAAGAAATTAAAGAGGTTCGCGCGGGTGATATTGCAGCTGCAATTGGTTTGAAAGATGTTGGTACTGGCGATACATTATGTGCACAAGATGCGCCAATTATTCTTGAGCGTATGGAATTCCCTGAACCAGTCATTTCTGTTGCAGTTGAGCCAAAAACTAAAGCAGACCAAGAAAAAATGGGTATTGCATTAGGTCGTCTTGCACAAGAAGATCCTTCATTCCGTGTTCATACTGATGAAGAATCTGGTGAAACTATTATTTCTGGTATGGGTGAGCTACACTTAGATATTATCGTTGACCGTATGCGTCGTGAATTCAAAGTTGAAGCGAATATTGGTAAACCACAAGTATCTTACCGTGAAACAATCCGTACTCGCGTTAACGATGTTGAAGGTAAACACGCAAAACAATCTGGTGGTCGTGGTCAATATGGTCATGTTGTTATCGACTTATATCCATTAGAACCAGAGGGTCCAGGTTACGAGTTCGTGAATGAAATCAAAGGTGGTGTCATTCCTGGTGAATACATTCCTGCAGTTGATAAAGGGATTCAAGAACAACTTAAATCTGGTCCATTAGCGGGTTATCCAGTAGTTGATTTAGGTGTACGTTTACACTTCGGTTCATACCATGATGTTGACTCATCTGAGCTTGCGTTTAAATTAGCTGCTTCTTTAGCATTTAAAGCTGCATTTAATAAAGCAAACCCAGTTCTACTTGAGCCGATCATGAAAGTTGAAGTTGAAACGCCACCAGACTACGTAGGTGATGTAATTGGTGATTTAAGCCGTCGTCGTGCGATGGTTAACGGCCAAGAAGCAAATGAATTTGTTGTGAAGATCAATGCAGAAGTACCACTTTCAGAGATGTTTGGTTATGCAACTGACCTTCGTTCACAAACTCAAGGTCGTGCTTCATACTCAATGGAACCATTGAAGTATGCAGAAGCGCCGAAAAATGTTGCTGATGCAATTATTGAAGCTCGCAAAAAATAATTTTGTTTAACAAACCACAAGCCATAATGGCTTGTGGTATCTACTGAGGAAACTTAATCGTGTCTAAAGAAAAATTTGAACGTACAAAACCGCACGTAAACGTGGGTACAATCGGCCACGTTGACCATGGTAAAACAACTTTAACAGCAGCAATCACTACAGTA
>NZ_JBHUFP010000024.1:0-1256 GCF_042681465.1 Pasteurella oralis | reverse complement strand
ATCGGCGTTGTGATGCTATATACACCGCTTGCTGCTTATGGACCAAGTGTTATTGCTATGGGGATTGGAATGATGGCAGGTGGAGTGGCTCAAATGTTGACTAAGCCGCCACAAATGCAGCAAGCAAATGATGTAGAGAAAAAGCGATCTACTTCATTTTCTAATCTTTCGAATATGGTCGCGCAAGGGCGAATGGTGCCATTGGCTTACGGACGCATGCTCTGTGGCTCAATGGTGATTTCACAGGGCGTTGAAACTGTAAATGTTGATATTGCAATTAAAAATAAAAGAATAGGATTTTTTAAGGGGTAAGTTATGGGAGGAGGTGCTGGTGGCGGTGGACATACGCCTTATGAAGCTCCAGAAAGTGGGCGTTCTAAACAGTTTGTCAAGATTGTAGAAATTATATCTGAAGGTGAGATTCAAGGCTTAGTGGATGGTGTTAAATCCGTGTACTTGGATAAAACGCCAATTCAAGCAAGTGATGATAGTTACAATTTTAAAAACGTGGATGCACAAGGGCGTATTGGCACACAAGATCAAGCGATTATGGAGGGGTTCAATACGTCTGAAAAAGAAGTTGCTGTGAGTGCACAAGTAAGAAAATTGACACCACTTACTCGTACGGTGACGGATAACAAAGTGAGCCGTTTACGTTTTACTGTTGGTGTTCAATCGCTATTTAGTCAAAATGATCAAGGTGATACCTACGGTTCTAAAGTAGACTTAATGATTACTATTGGACAAACGAGCTACCCAGTTTCAATTAATGGTAAGTATAGTTCTCAATATCTTAAACAATTCGAATTTGATGATTTACCCGCTGTTCCATTCAAAATAAAAGTTGAGCGTTTAACAGAGGACAGCACATCGCAGCGGTTACAAAACAACACGATTTGGGCAAGTTATACCGAAATTATTGAAACTGAATTCGCTTACCCGAACACTGCTATTGTCGGTGTTCGTTTTGATTCAGAATATTTCAGTTCAATCCCAAACCGCACTTATGAAATCTACGGCATAAAAATCAAGGTGCCAAGTAACTACGATCCAATTACTCGAACTTACACAGGGCTTTGGGACGGTACATTCAAAATAGCGTGGTCTAACAATCCGGCGTGGGTGCTGTACGACTTAATGACGAACAAGCGCTATGGTCTTGGCTGGCGTTTAGGTGCATTCAATGTGGATAAGTGGACGTTATATCAAGTGGCGCAATATTGTGATCAGCTTGTGCCAGATGGGTTTGGCGGTAA
>NZ_JBHUFP010000023.1:0-1243 GCF_042681465.1 Pasteurella oralis | reverse complement strand
AAAAAAGGCGTACCTCTCGATACGCCTTCCTCTATTATTCAATCTAATTGAAAATTCAATTATTTGATAATTTTCGCTACAACACCAGCACCCACTGTACGACCACCTTCACGAATCGCAAAACGTAAACCTTGGTCCATCGCAATCGGGTGAATCAAACTTACAGTCATCTTGATATTATCTCCAGGCATAACCATCTCAACACCTTCCGGTAATTCAATCGTACCCGTTACGTCTGTTGTACGGAAATAGAACTGTGGACGGTAACCTTTGAAGAATGGCGTATGACGTCCACCTTCCTCTTTTGATAACACGTAAACTTCTGATTCAAAGTCTGTATGTGGTGTGATTGAACCCGGTTTCGCTAACACTTGGCCACGCTCAATCTCTTCACGTTTCGTACCACGTAATAAAGCACCAACGTTCTCACCCGCACGACCTTCGTCTAATAACTTACGGAACATCTCAACACCAGTTACAGTTGTTTTTGTGGTCTCTTTAATTCCCACAATCTCAACCTCTTCACCCGTACGGATGATTCCACGCTCAACACGACCTGTTACTACTGTACCACGACCTGAAATTGAGAACACGTCTTCAATCGGAAGAAGGAATGGTTGGTCAATCGCACGCTCTGGCTCTGGAATATAACTGTCTAAGTGACCCGCTAATTCAAGAATTTTCGCTTCCCACTCCGGTACACCGTTTAATGCTTGTAACGCTGAACCACGTACGATTGGTGTATCATCACCCGGGAAGTCATATTGAGAAAGAAGTTCACGCACTTCCATTTCAACTAATTCTAATAACTCTTCATCATCTACCATATCACATTTGTTTAAGAATACGATGATGTAAGGTACACCTACTTGGCGACCTAAAAGAATGTGTTCACGCGTTTGTGGCATTGGACCATCAGTTGCCGCTACAACTAAGATAGCGCCATCCATTTGTGCAGCACCAGTAATCATGTTTTTTACATAGTCTGCGTGTCCTGGACAGTCAACGTGCGCATAGTGACGTGTTTCTGTGTCGTATTCTACGTGTGATGTGTTGATGGTGATACCACGCGCTTTTTCTTCTGGCGCGTTATCAATTTGGTCAAATGCACGAGCTGCACCACCAAAGTGTTTTGATAATACTGTAGTGATTGCTGCTGTTAAAGTTGTTTTACCATGGTCAACGTGGCCGATTGTACCCACGTTTACGTGCGGTTTTGTACGTTCAAATTTTTCTTTAGACA
>NZ_JBHUFP010000022.1:0-802 GCF_042681465.1 Pasteurella oralis | reverse complement strand
TTATAGCTGTTTTAGCTACTGAAAACCCTCTCGCCTGTTCTTGTTAACTATTTTTTTCCACCTAAACTCGCTATCTGAATCGCTAATCAATAGGATGACTATTTAGCATAAGAAAACACTTGAATGCACGAAGGCGAGAATCTTGAGTAAGAAAGTAAGTGAATAATTTTTTTAAGGCTTGGATAGGGGCTTGCTCCTTTTGATGAACTTGCTCTAAACGCTAAGTTCTCTTTTGAGTAGCCATTTTGGCTTTTGATTGAATAACCGAGTTGTGTTTAAAAGAAGGATACTGTGATGGTCGCATATTACGCTTTGTTTTCACTATTTGATGGATAGACCCGTTTTGGCATATAGCGATGAGTAGAAAATGACTATGTGCTCCGCAGATTTTATGGCCTGTTGTATATTTATTTATGCTTTGAGTATCAACTTAATAGTCTGTTGTGTTAACGCACTTGATAGTGTTTTTCTATAAAAAGAGCTAGTTTTTACCTTATTGAATTCAGTGCAATTTTGAGGGAGTAGAGTAAAGTGCGGTCTGTTTTGAGCCAGTTTTAGTCGAGCTTATTGTTCTTTAACTATTTGGGATACATCATGTTTTATTTTCATAATGTTTTACTAAATACGAAAGGGAGTGTAAGCGTAATTTAATATTACGGATTTAGATTATGTCTAAATATGTAAGAAAAGAGATTCATGTTCGACTAATCATATTAGGTAATATTGATAGACTAACTGATATTTTAGTTAAAAAGCCAGCTGGCTACTTGCTTTTATTACTGTTTTATTTCTTTAAAAATTT
>NZ_JBHUFP010000021.1:0-1418 GCF_042681465.1 Pasteurella oralis | reverse complement strand
TGTGTTTGGGGTACAGAGTGCTATTTAGTTGTGAAGTTAGTTAAGCTATTAGTCGTGACGTCGGGCAAGTTAAAGTGTGGCAAGATAAGTTAGGTATAAGAGTATAAAGTTATTTCTATTGGAATTGCTAGCCAATGAATGGGTAGTCAATGGGTAGATATGGGCACAGTTAGATTTTAGGCTTTTAGATTTTAGACCTTATTGATATAGGCTTTATATTTTTGGGCTTTTAGATTTTTAGCCTTTTTGCTTACAAGTGATGTTATACAAACCCAATGTTATGTGATGTTAGTCTGAGAGGGCACTTTGTTAGTGTATTTGCTATTTACTCGGCTGAGCAAGGGGATAATATGAAGCTAACTCAAATAACAAGGAATGAAGCAAAAGTAGTTAAGCAAAAAGTAATTAAGCAACAAACGAAATCGCAACAAATGAAATCAGTAAATCAGAAATCAGTCATGCGTAAGGGCAATAAAGTGATGAGGTTAAATAGTGAGAATTAATTGGTAGTTTATTTGTTGTTCATCTATAGAAGAACACCCCCAATTTGACGATTCCCCTAAAATCTTGTGCCTAGAGGATGAATTTGAGTTTAAATTTTTTTCTGCTTAATTTGTTTCCCCATCAAGTAATACCTCCTAAACGCTACTTGATAAAATGCTTGTAAAATCGTTTCATGAACACGTTCGCAGATACCGTTAGTTTGCGGGTGTTTTACCTTCATTTAGTGTGCTCAATATCATCGTTAAATAAAGCTTATAATCATAATTTTCCACTTTACTTACTGTAATATTTTCACGGTTGATGAAAGTCTATGGTGGTTGCAAGCCTTGATTCTTGAATTAGGATATTGAGTATATTCGCTGTCGCAATGGCTGTTTTTATTGTATAGAATTTTGCAAAAACGACTTTACTATATGTATCGACTTTACTATATGTATCGACGAAAGTTTGCTGGTAAATACGTCCGACACCTTTTGGATTACCCACATAAAAAGTGTCCTATAAACCTTAACCTCTGGAGATGTTAATGTTATTTTCTTTCCTGAGGGCTGCAACTGTTAGGGGAGTTAAAGTGCGGTCTGTTTTGAGCCAGTTTTAGTGGCTCTTTGCTAATGTTTAAATGTTTTTAGTTAGCAATGTCGTATAAATAACTTAGTGTTGTTATTTTTATAGAGTTTAAGTATGTTGGCTTCTAAAACTGATGCTTCTATTGAATTTGAGAAGTTCACTATAAAACACTAGATAATACGGTGATAAAAAGTTTTTGTGTTACTTAGATTTGATTTGCTTAGAATAGTTTTTCCTATATAAATTAAAAAAACGGAAGATGATGTAGTATTGGCTTTAGTTCTTACAATAATGGTCCCCTAAAGAGGGACCATTTTTTTATTACATATTTATAAACAAAACCAATC
>NZ_JBHUFP010000020.1:0-514 GCF_042681465.1 Pasteurella oralis | reverse complement strand
TTAGTCAACATTTGAGCCACTCCACCTGCCATCATTCCAATCCCCATAGCAATAACACTTGGTCCATAAGCAGCAAGCGGTGTATATAGCATCACAACGCCGATTACTGTAATAACAGCACCTAAGATAGTTTGAAAGACTCCAGCTTTCTTAGCTCCCTTTAAAACAGGTGTAAAATGTACTGTCATCCCATCTTTCAAGTTATAAAAAAAACCTTTCTCTAAATAACGATTGTCAATATATTCTTTACCAATTCTGATCGTAAATTTACCTTGTTGAATAAATTCTCTGAGTTTTGGCATTTGTGTTGTTAATGCTTTAACAATCTCAGCAACATTCTTTACGTCTAATTTGAAGTCAGTACCAAATTGTTTAAGGGCACCGTAAAATTTAACGTTGACCATTGTTTAAATCTCCAAATACTATGTGTATGTTTAAGCCAATATCCGTCATATAAATCACGTTTAGATAAACGTTTAGGACTATGATGTAACACTTGCTGATTGCCAATGTA
>NZ_JBHUFP010000019.1:0-1049 GCF_042681465.1 Pasteurella oralis | reverse complement strand
CAACAAGCGTTGGAAGTCCAAAAGTCCAATCAGTTTTCAGCGCAATCGGATGTGCAATTTGACAAGCCACCCTCGAGTGAGTTTCGTTTACCTGTTGCGGAATCGCCCTGTTTTCCGATTGAACGTATTCATATTCTTGATTATCAAGCTTCTGCCCTTCCTATTTCTGACTTTTCTTTCCAAACATCCTCTTATACCTCCTCTGATTTTTCTTATCATCTAGCTCATGTGACTGAGACTTTTCAAGCAGCACGTAGTGAGTTTAGTTGGGCTTATCATCAAGCGGCAGCAGAATTAAGCTTGATGTTGCCCCATTGTTTAGGTGGTGAAGGGATAAATGTACTGATGAAGGCAATGCAAAATCGGCTTATTGAGCGAGGTTATGTGACAACACGTGTAGTGGCAGGCGAGCAAGATTTACGTTCGGGTAAGTTACTGTTAACGGTGATACCAGGGCGTTTGCGTCATAGCTTGATAACAGATAAAAGTGGGGTGAATAAGTTTACGCGTTTAACAGCTTGGACTGCGATGGTACCGCAACAAGGTGATGTGCTTAATGTACGAGATATTGAACAATCTTTAGAAAATTTCAAACGGGTGCCGACCGCAGAAGCGACCATTAACATTGTGCCTGCAGAGGGGGAGGCGCAACTGGGGGAAAGTGATTTAGTGGTGCACTATGCTCAAGCTTTTCCGTTTCGTTTAACGTTAGGTTTAGATGATGCAGGCTCGACATCAACTGGACGTTGGCAAGGTTCAATGACTTTATCGTTAGATAATACTTTCACGGCGAATGATTTGTTTTATACCAGCTTTACACATAGTTTAAAACGCCCCCATTGGACAGGAGAGGATGATAAAGGGAAACGCCAGAGTCGTAATTTAAGTTTTTATTATTCAGTACCTTGGCGCTATTGGCAGTTATCTGCTAGTCATAGTGAAAATGATTATGTGCAAGAAATCGCAGCGGCTTTTGGTTCGACGGTAATGTATTCGGGGCGAAGTGAGAATAGCAAGGTCACACTTTCTCGTTTAGTGTTTCGTAATGC
>NZ_JBHUFP010000018.1:0-685 GCF_042681465.1 Pasteurella oralis | reverse complement strand
ACTTCATTATATTTACTGCTTTAGGCTTTATACCATTAAACAATAAACTTGAAAGTCTCTTCAGTTTTCAGCTTGTTTCAAATTGTTAAAGAACATTAAGACAAAAATAAATCCCCTAATATAAAATGTATTAACATAATCTTTATATCAGGTGTTTTTACTATCATCATTGCTAAAGGTTTAGTTTAGTTCAAGTTAAACTAAGTTCACTTAAAACTCAAACTAACGCATAGGGTAATCATATGCTATTACATTCAACTTTACACAATTACTCACTATAAAGCTAAATACTAAGCCAATATCTATACCTAACTCAAATAAACAAAACACTTAGCAATGATGATTTTTGGTGGAGATAAGCGGGATCGAACCGCTGACCTCCTGCGTGCAAGGCAGGCGCTCTCCCAGCTGAGCTATATCCCCATTTACATCACTATCATGACACCTTCATTCTTTTGTCGCTTCACTCAACAGCTTTCGCTTGAGTGGTGGGTCTGAGTGGACTTGAACCACCGACCTCACCCTTATCAGGGGTGCGCTCTAACCACCTGAGCTACAGACCCAAAAGAATTTCGGCTTCTTCTCTATTCCACAACCAATACAAACAATCTGTGTGAACACTTGCCACCATTCCACTATAAGGTAAGGAGGTGATCCAACCGCAGGTTCCCCTACGGTTACCTTG
>NZ_JBHUFP010000016.1:0-1130 GCF_042681465.1 Pasteurella oralis | reverse complement strand
GGTGAGACTCGATACCGTCGTGTTACTCTGACTTGAACTCTGTGCCGTTAGCCCACCTGCCACCGCGGCTGTCATCGAACTTAACGCAGTGATTTGTGCTTTTTCCTCTGCAGTCAGCTGTTCTGCTTTGTCTTTGTTATATAGCACCTTCGCTAACATCGGTGCAGCCAACTCCGCACTCGCCGCCGCTATCGCACCTGACGTCGGGTTGCCTTGATTCGCCGCTGCTTCTATCGCTCCCCAAATCGCATGTGCTAGGGTGTTCGCAATTTTGTCGGTTTCCCCTTTGTCATTGGTGGTTGCCTCTTTAATCCATTGATTCACTTCCGGTGAAATCAATTGGGTCGCAATGCCCCCTGCCGCTTGTTTAGCCAGTATCCCCGTCAATAATGTAGTCAGCCTCTCCGCTGTCCGTTTATATTCCCCTTTATCTCCCCACTTCGCTTGCGCTTCTTCTGCCGCTAAAAGAGCGGTTTGTTTTTGTGTGATTTCAGTCTGATTCCCTGTTTGCTTCGCTTGTGCTAATGCCTTTTCCGCCCGCTTAACCGCAAGCTCCGCCTCTTCTTGCTGATTACTCGTATAAGTCCCTACCGCTGATTTTATCTCAGATACCGCTTTCGCTATCTCTTTCTGCTCGGCTAAAAGCTGAGTGACATCTTTGGCTTTACTCACTTCACTCTGAGCTTGACTTAAATCCGTATTTATTCCTAACGCTTCGGCTGTCGTTTCTGTCGGTTGGCTATCTTTATTCAGCACAATTCGCCCTGCCGTTAAGGTCGCCTTCGTCACACTGCGCTCTTTGCCCTCATTGTGCATCGGTAAACCTGCGTTAAAACTCGCGCCTTTCGCTCCTGCTATAAATTCCGCATTCGCACTCCCTGCTGGCACGACTTGGTGTGTATCCGCATCTCGATAATAATCCCTTCCTTTACCATAACCACCTGAAATCGATGCACTGCTGGCACTGTAACTCGATTCATTTTCAATATCTTCAAAACTGAATCTATTCGTCGTTAACTCACTCTCCGCTGGATTTGTCGAGGCTATCACTGCACCTCTTAAATGCACATTCTCTGCCGTCACATGATAACCCCCTTCCTCCGCTATTATCCCTGACAACTCGCGGACTT
>NZ_JBHUFP010000015.1:47547-148081 GCF_042681465.1 Pasteurella oralis | reverse complement strand
GTTCGACTAATCATATTAGGTAATATTGATAGACTAACTGATATTTTAGTTAAAAAGCCAGCTGGCTACTTGCTTTTATTACTGTTTTATTTCTTTAAAAATTTAAATATTAAGCATATTGGTATAGATAACCTAGGGGGTATGAGGGTTGTTAATTTCCAGTATGGAAAATGAGGGCGTTGGACAATGTAACGAGTGATATGTTTTATGAGGCATATTTAAGTTTATTTGTGGAATTTGGTTGACTTTTAAATCGAGATAAAATAAACAAGGATTCTGTAATTTATTAATTTGGTAAGGAAAATAAATGAATAAAGGATATATTTTAATAACAGGTGCAAGTTCTGGAATTGGATATGAATTGGCTAAACTTTATGCTGAGCAGGGACGTAAATTAGTATTAGTTGCGAGAACTTTACAACCTTTGCTTGTCTTACAAAAACAATATGGTGAACAGAATATTGAGGTTATTCAAGCCGATTTATCTTGTTTAGATAATGCGAGAAAAGTATACAGTATAACTCAAGAAAGAGGACTATTTATCCATATGTTAATTAATAATGCAGGTGTTGGGTTATTAGGCGACTTTTTGAGTACAGATTTGGAAACTGAAATTGCGATGGTCAATTTAAATGTTCAATCATTGGTTATTTTGACTAAGTTATATTTACAACATATGGTTGAAGTTAATCATGGACATATTTTAAATGTTTCATCTGTTGCTGGGGAAATGCCTGGTGGTCCACAGATGTCCGTTTATTATGCAACTAAAGCATTTGTTACCTCTTTTAGCCAGGGATTAAGTTATGAATTGAGAGGCTCGGATGTTCATGTTTCGATCTTAGCACCAGGACCAACGCTTACTAATTTTGTTAAAACTGCGACTCAGCAGGAAGAGGCTACTTTATTTGATACATTAAAATTCCAGACAGCAGAAGAAGTTGCGCAATATACAGATAAATGTTTAGGTAAGAAAAAAATACTAATTATTCCGGGTATTTTTAATAAAATTATGGTTTATTCTAGTTATATCGCACCTAAATCTTGGGTACTTTTTTTAGTTAATCGTATTCAAAGTTTAAAGAAATAATTTACTTTTTATCAGGATTTTATTTTATAGCCCATGAGTGATTGTCTAATAATTTCCCAAAATGGCTTTCAACAAGGCGTTTGGTGACTTCTGTTTGAGGTTCTGTAAAGAGCGCTTTTGTTGGACCATATTCAATCATTTTTCCTTCGTCCATGACTAATACGTCATCGGCAATATGCTTAATAATACCTAAGTGTTGTCCCACATAAATATAAGAAATACTGAGCTTTTCTTGGAGATGTAACATTAAATTAGTGAGTTGAGTTTTTACAGTGGCATCAAGTGAACCTAAGGCATCATCAGCAATGATAATTTCTGGTTCTAAAATCAGTGCACGCGCTAATGCAACACGTTGTTTTTGACTTGCTGACATAGTTTTAATCTTAACATTAGCATGATCTGGATATAAACCCACTAATTTTAATGTATTGAAAATTTTTTCATTACGATCTTGATTATCTAAATGTGTTACTAAGCGTAATGGTGCATCTAAAATTTGTCCTACATTTAAACGTGGATTAAAAGCTGTATTTGGATCTTGAAATACCATACGGATATGTTTAGCGCGATAATGATAGTCACCAAATTCTAACCGTTGCTCATTGAGCAAAATATGACCTGAAGTTGGCGGAATAATACCAACTATCATTTTAGCTAATGTTGACTTTCCTGAACCATTTTTTCCTATGATTGCTAACGTTTTTTTCTTGTCTAAGCTAAAACTAATTTTGTGCACAGCTTTAAAATGGCTAGCGCCAAAAAAGTTAATTGAATCAGTAAAAGATTTAGAAAGATCCTCAACTTGTAATAATGCCATGTGTGCTCTCCTTTATTCTGATTTTGTATTTTGAAGAGTTAAAGGGATCGTGACGTTTTTTTCTTTAAACTGTTTTTCCCGCAAATTAAGTGGGTAGTGACAAGAAAACTCATGCTGTTTAATTCTATATCTTATTGGTTTTAAAATACATTTTTTTTGTGCAAATGGGCAGCGAGGACCAAGACGGCAGCCAATAGGCATTTGTTCTAAGAGGGGAACAGTTCCTTTTAATGTATTTAAGCGGCTTTTAAGCGGTAATGGTTGACTAAAGTCAGGAATTGAGTGAAGTAATGCTTGTGTATAGGGGTGATGTGGGTGCTCTAAAATATCTTCTTTAGGACCTGATTCTGCATTTTGACCACAATATAATACTGAAAAGCTGTCGCACCATTCACTAATACTATTAATATCGTTACTTGTTAATAGAATAGTTGTTCCTTGATTTTGATTCATACTAGAGAGTAGGCGAAAAATTTGTACTTTAGTAATAGATTCAATTGAATTTGTTGGTTCATCAGCGATCAATAAGCGTGGTTGATTGGCTACTGCAATTGCAATCATGACTTTTTGACCTTCTCCTTCAGTGATTTCTTCAGGGTAGCTTTGCATAATATCTTTGTGTTCTTTAATACCAACTTTGTGTAATAGTTCTATTGCCCGACGTTTTTTCCACCCAAACCATTGCCACCAGCGACCTTTGAAAGTCCATGAAGGAATATGTTGAATAATTTGCTTGCCAATTTTTTTACTCGGATCTAGACAAGTTAATGGATCTTGGAAAATCATAGAGATTTCTTGCCCAACTAATTTTCGTCTTTGTGTTGGGGTAAGTTTCAGTAATTCAATATTATCAAAGCGAAAGCGATCAGCGCTAATGATCCAAGAATCTTTAAATGCATTACAAATGACTTTAGCAATTAGACTTTTTCCTGAGCCAGATTCACCGACTAAACCACAAATTTCTCCTTCATTTAACGTGAGATTTATGTTATCAACAATTTTAATTCGACCATTTGGCGTTTCAATCTCAATGCACAAATTACGAATATCTAATAATGCCATTTTTTCACCTACTCGTAATATTTTTCTATCGCTTTACAGAGACCTTGGCTAAAAATGAAGACCACAAGAATTGTCATAATAATCGCAATACCCGGCAAAATAACAGCCCACGGTGCTAGATAGATGAGTTCTAGAGAATCTTTGATCATGGCGCCCCATTCAGGTGTAGGACGTTGGGCACCTAAAGAAATAAAACTTAATGCGCTAATATCTAAAATAGCTACAGCAAAGGCACGTGCAATTTCTTGGATATAGCGAACGGAGATGTTAGGAAGGATAGTTTCTTTCAATAGTGTGCTGTTTGAAATGCCATCAAGTTTTAGCATGAGTACATATTCTTTTTTTAATTCTTGCTGAGTTGCTTGATATATTTCATGAATAAAATAAGGAAGCAATGCTAGTGTTGTAGCAATAATTGCATTCATTAAGCTTGGTTTCATTAATGTAGCAATAATGATTGCAATAAGTAGGCTTGGAATCGATAAAAATGTATCAAGAAAATGACTCAGAATTTTCGACTTGATACTATGTGAAACACCAGCCCAGATGCCAAGTATACTACCGATAATGATAGTAAAAAATACGACAATTAACGAAGCGCCAACGGTATAAGTAGTGCCGATGATAATGCGACTAAATACATCCCTACCTAGATCATCTGTGCCAAAGAAAAAGGATATCTGTCCTTCATCTATCCAAGATGGCGGCATCAGTTCCTGCCCAACGAATTGCATGTCACTTGAATAAGGGGCAATCCATGGGCTAAAAAGTGCGGTTAAAATAAATATAATAAAGAGATAAAAGCTGAACAGTGCAACACGGTTTTGGCGAAATAGCAACCAAATGTTTTTTAGTGCGGCACTATCGCGAAATTCATCGGGTTCTTTATCTTGCATACCAGCCTTTCTTGTTAAATGGATCGAGGATAAACGCTAGACTATTAGAAAAAATATCAACGATAATAATGCATAAGCCTATAATAATAATCCCAACAGAAATACTATTATAATCCTGTTGGGTAACTGCATCAATTAACCAGCGTCCAATACCAGGCCAGCCAAATGTACTTTCGACGAGCATACATTGAGTTAGTACTAATGTAAATAAGCGTGTTGTTTGTGGTACTAACAGCGGTAATGTATTGCGTAATATATATTTACGTAGAATTTTACTTTGTGACCAACCTCGTGTTGTTGCTGTTTTTACATAATTTTTGGTGAGTACCTCTTCGGCGCGTTGCTGTACAATGCGTGTAATTTCCATTGTTGGGAGAATAGTTAGTATGAGTGTTGGTAAAACAAGATGTTGTAGTACATTCTGGATCACTTTGGTTTTATAGAATTCTTCCATAAACCAGACATCAATTATTGGAAAACCTGTCACCGGCTTAATGGCGTATAATAAGTTATATTGCCCAATGGCAGAAATCTCCCAGCTATGAAGCGCAGAAAAATATAATGCAATAGGTGCAATCCAAAATACAGGCATTGATAGCCCTAGCGCAGAAATAGTATGGATACTTTTACCTATTATGTTATGGCGATTCATTGCACCGATTAGTCCTAATGGAATACCGAAAATGATTGCTAGCAAAATAGCGGTAAAACAGAGTTCTAGGGTAGGAGGTAAAACAGTTTGGATAATTGCATTTAGAGAATCGCCCCCATTGTAAGTGATCCCTAAATCTCCTCCAATAAGATGTTTGATGTGGGCAAAGTAACCTTGATAAAAACTTGGATTGATCAGTTCTTCATTAAGTGGATCTTGAATTAAGATTATATAACTGACTAAGGATAAAATAAGCAGTGTGATAATAATCAGAAAAACTTGGCGTAAGAAAGTAACAATCATGGTTTTGCCCCTTTCTTTAAAGATAAATTCTCAAAGTTGATACTACCAAAGGGGCTCATTTTAACACCACGTACATTGGCGTTGACGACTAGCATTCTTCTCGCATTTGCAATAGGGACAATAGGTACTTCTGATAAAATTAATTCTTGTGCTAAATTATATTCACTTGCTCTTAGCCGTAAGTGAGATGTATTTAGAGCATTATCCATAAAATGGTCAAAGAGTGGTTCACACCAGTTCGAAAAATTAGTAATTTCATTAACCGTACCACAGCTCAAAATAGGTCGCATAAAACTATCAGGATCTAGGTTACCCGCTAACCAACCTGCCAAAATCATATCATAATCTTCAGAATGATCTTTTAAGCGTTTAATTAAATAAGTTCGTGTAACTGGCTGAATAGTCACTTTGACGCCGACTTTCGCGAGATCTCTTTTTATTAGCTCTGCCATTTTCAGTGGGGAAGGATTATATACCTGTTCTTCATTAATAACCCACATTGTTAAATTAAGCTGCTTATCTTGTAAGTAGTCTTTTGCTTTTTCTATATTGTAGTCATAAGCGAAATCAGGTGTGTTGACACTGGATGCCCATGAGATGTTAGGAATAATATTGTTAGCCACTGTAGCCGTATTGTGGTAGATTGTTTGAATAATACGTTTTCGGTCAATGGCTTGTGATATTGCACGGCGTAATTTAGTGTCTTTCATTTCAGGCTTTTTAAAATTGAAAGCGAGATAAGATAAATTCATACCTTCAACGAAATTAACGTAAAAACGTTCATTTTTATCTTGTAATAAACCTAATTGACTCACTTCTGGATAAGAGGCAATTTGGCATTCGCCATTTAGAAATTTAATTAAGCGTCCAGTGCGATCTGTTGATAGATCAATAATGATGTTTTCAATTTGTGCTGCTTTTTTCCAATAATGTTCATTGCGTACAAAGCGAACATATTGATTACGAAAATAATTTTGAACTTTATAAGGTCCTGTACCAACAGGTAATAAGTCGAGCTGAATAAGGTTATCATCCGCATTGAGCTGTAAAGCATACTCTTGTGAAAAAATGATGGCATATTGACTTGCTAGATGAGATAAAATTGATGCATCAGCTTGAAATAGTTTTATTTGTACGCGGTAAGGATCAAGTGCTTTAATGGACTCGATTTTTTTATTTAATTTAATACTTTCAAAATAAGGAAAGCGAACTTTTTTCGCTTGTTTATGGAAAATACTGTGTTGTGGGTTAGGATAATGAATTGATTCATCTTCTAAAGTAGGTAAGTAAGAATGATGACCTAACATACGGTTAATAGAAAAGACTACATCATCAGCATTAAAATCACGTGTTGGCTTAAACCATTCAGTATGATGGAACTTGACTCCTTTACGTAAATTGATCGTAATGAGAGTACCATCATTAGAAATAGAATAGGACTCTGCAAGTGAAGGCATAATACTTGCACTATTATTCGTTGTTTCAAACAGTTTATTGTAAATTTGTTCTGTAATCACATTCATACTTGTACCCGCATCTGCCGTTTGTGGGTTAAATGAAAGCCCAGTAGCATGAGTACAGTAAATTAATCCATTTTGTGTTAATTCCTTTGGCACTTTCGGTGCAGCAGTAACAAAATGTGATAATAGAAGCAGAAAACTGGCAAATATAACCTTTCTAATCAACATAATTAGTACATTTGTGATAAATTATCGGGGAATTGTAAAATATATTGTGCTGATAAGCTATCCTTTTTGCCTCGAAGTGAATTGAGCAAGAGATGTTTTAAGGAAAAATTAAGATTTCTACGTTATCTTGAATTTAGTTATATTTAAATTTATAAAAGAACACTAATATGTTGAATTATCTGCAAAAAGAAGTAAATGAAATAATTAATCGTGGTTTTGACCGCACTTTACGTATTGCGGTTACTGGACTGAGTCGTAGTGGAAAAACTGCATTTATTACCAGTTTAATTAATCAATTGTTACATATTAATCGTGTAGATAACCAGCACCTTCCATTATTTGAACCAGCACGAAATCAATCTATTATTGCAGTAAAACGTGTGCCGCAGTTAAATCTGAGCATTCCTCGTTTTGATTATGATGCAAATTTAAAGTCATTAATGCAGCAGCCTCCTGTTTGGCCTCAATCTACTCGAGGAGTAAGTGAAACTCGATTAGCAATTCGTTATCAGCGCCATAGTGGTTTAATGCGTCATTTGAAAGAAAAAACGACACTTTATATTGATGTTTTCGATTATCCAGGCGAATGGTTGTTAGATTTACCTTTATTAGACTTGAACTATCAGCAATGGTCGCAAGAAACACAATGTATTACTCTGCATCGACGAGCAGAATTTGCTAAAACATGGCTAGCTAAAGTTAAAAAACTAGATTTAACTGAGATTGCA
Organism: Pasteurella oralis; assembly: GCF_042681465.1. Taxonomy (NCBI): domain Bacteria; kingdom Pseudomonadati; phylum Pseudomonadota; class Gammaproteobacteria; order Pasteurellales; family Pasteurellaceae; genus Pasteurella; species Pasteurella oralis. The sequence goes on along the minus strand of NZ_JBHUFP010000015.1, from coordinate 140,845 downwards.
GATGAAGATGTTTTAGCACAGTTAGCGCAAGACTATACTGATTATTTATTAGCTTGTAAGCAACAAGGGCTATATTTTATTCAACCGGGACGTTTTGTTTTACCTGGGGAATTAGAAGGTGCACCTGCGTTACAATTTTTTCCGCTTATTCATTTAAATGAGGCTGAGTGGCAACAGCTAAAAAATGAGAAAAAAGCGAACAGTTATTTTGCTGTATTGACCCAACGCTATGAATATTATCGCCAACATGTAGTAAAGAAATTTTATCAAGACTATTTTTCTACTTTTGATCGTCAGGTGATTTTGGCAGATTGTTTAACGCCATTAAATCATAGCCATCAAGCTTTTGTTGATATGCAAGAAGGGCTGCAGCAATTATTTAAAAATTTTCATTACGGTAAACGCACTTTACTTAATCGTTTATTTTCCCCACGTATTGATAAACTGATGTTTATTGCCACTAAAGCCGATCACATTACCAGCGATCAATTACCGAATTTGGTAAGTTTGCTGCGTCAGTTAGTACAAGAAGGTGGACGCCATGTGGAATATGAAGGGATTCATACCGAATATACAGCAATAGCCGCCATTCGTGCGACACAGCAAGTAGTCGTTAACCAAAATGGGCAGAGTTTTAAAGCATTAAGAGGTTTGCGTTCAAGTGATAGACAAAAAGTCACCATTTATCCAGGTTCTGTACCAAGTAAATTACCAAAGCCAGAATTTTGGCAAAATCAACAATTTGAGTTTGATCAATTTGAGCCACAACAATTGACATTAGGGGAAAATATACCGCACTTGCGTATGGATTCCGTATTGCAGTTTTTATTAGGTGATAAATTTTAAATATAGAGCAATAAAAAAATGAGTGAAAAACGAATTTTTACAGAAACAGAGCAGGCTGATTTTATGCAGCAATTTTCACCTAAACGTGAATTTGTTGAGCAAGAAGTAGATATTGAAATTGATAATGCTGATCCATTAGTTGTAGAAGGGGAGTTATTGGATCAACAGTTTGAGCATATTGTTACGCCAAAATCAAGTTGGTGGAAAAAGGGACTGGGGTTAACGGCATTATTATTTCTTATTGCTACTATTGCACAATCAGTTCAATGGTTAGTGGATACTTGGCGACAAAATCAATGGATTTACTTTGTTTTTTCGTTAGTAGTTTGTTTTGTTGTACTACTTGGCGTATCTGCCATTGGTCGTGAGTGGCTGCGTTTATTCAGATTAAAGCAGAGAGCGGATTTACAGCAGCAAAGCCAACAATTGTTATTGGAAAGTGCGGTCAGTTTTGAGCAAAATTTTTCAGCAGATAAACATGAACAAGCCAAACAACTTTGTTTATCTATGGCAAAAATGTTGAAATTATCTTCACAAGATCCAACGTTAGTTTTATGGCAGCAGCAAATTCAAGATGGACATTCTGCACAAGAGATAGCTTATTTGTTCAGTCAAACAGTACTACAACCCTTTGATAAACAAGCAAAAAAACTGATTAGTAAAAGTGCAGTAGAAGCTGCTGTGATTGTGACAATTAGTCCATTGGCAATTGTTGATATGTTTTTCCTATCTTGGCGTAATATACGTCTAGTTAATCAAATTGCACAACTTTATGGTATTGAACTGGGGTATTGGAGTCGATTACGTTTATTAAAGATGGTGTTATTCAATATTGCTTTTGCTGGCGCGACAGAAGTTGTGCAAGATATTGGAATGGATTGGCTGTCGCAAGATCTTACTGCTAAATTATCAGCTCGTGCGGCGCAAGGGATCGGAGTTGGTTTGTTAACTGCACGTTTAGGCATCAAAACAATGGAGTTTTGTCGCCCTTTGGCGTTTCAACAAGATGAAACGCCGCGTTTACGACATATTCAACAAACTTTATTGAGTCATTTAAAAACTACAATTTTTTCTTCAAGGAAAACTAAAGAAAAACAAAAAATTTAAAGTGTAAATTTTTCTTTCCATGCTTTCTTCAATCTTTACAGCTTTGGTGTTATGATAAAGGCATTTATGTTTGATAGAGAAAAAATATGTCCTTGAATAAAATAAATAATGCTGCATTTGCCGATATTATTGCTAAAAGCCCTAAAATGGAAAATTTACTTACGCAAGCGATTAAATTTGCGGCAAGTGATGCCCCGTTGTTAATTCAAGGTGAAACAGGAACAGGGAAAGATTTGATTGCTAAAGCTTGTCACCTTGCGGGGTCTCGCTGTCAAAATAAATTTATTGCAGTGAATTGTGCGGGCTTACCAAATCAAGATGCTGAAAGCGAGATGTTTGGGCGTCGCGATAACGATAAAGAGTATGTCGGCTTTTTTGAATATGCCAATGGTGGAACAGTATTACTTGATAGTATTGCTGAATTATCACTTGAATTACAGGCAAAGTTGTTACGCTTTTTAAATGACGGCACTTTTCGACGTGTGGGTGAAGAACAGGAGCATTATGCTAATGTGCGTGTGATTTGTACTTCACAAGTGCCTTTACAACATTATGTAGATGAAGGAAAAATGCGTAGTGATTTATTCCATCGACTTAATGTGTTAACACTGAATATTCCACCATTACGTGAACGTAAAGAAGATTTACCTGATTTAGTTAATCTTTTTATAGCACAAATTAGTGAACAATTAGGGATAGCTAAGCCACATTTTGATGAGAAGTTTATTCAATATCTACAGGGTTATCCGTGGAGCGGCAATGTCAGAGAATTACATAACGCTTTATACCGTGCTTGCAGTTTAATTGATAATGATGAATTGACAATTGCTGGTCTGAATTTAGTCGAGCAGGAAATTGTGCCAGTGACACTAGAGCAATTTGGCAACGAAACGCTGGAGCAAATCATGAATAAATTTGAAGCTAGTGTGTTACGAAAATTTTACGAGCAATATCCAAGTACAAGAAAATTAGCCATGCGCTTAGGTGTTTCACACACAGCGATTGCGAATAAATTAAGGCAATATGGAATTAGTAAATAAGCGATAAGGGCAAATGATAGTGTTTGCCCTTATGTTAATGGTTTGCTCGTTTAGTTAAAGTGCGGTCGAATTTACGAAAGTTTCTAGCTCAGTAAATTGCTTAACTAATTTTAGCCATTCGACTTTACTAATTTGAACTTGTAAGAGAAATTCACCCTGCTCACTCATTTTTTCTTCCTGAATACAATTCAATTGGTATAAGTGATGGCGAATTTTACCGCTATAAAGAGGTAGTGTCAGGGATAAAGTTAAAATGTCACTTTTTAGCCGCTCTCTAATGGCATTGAACAGTAAATCTAGACCTTGTCCTGAATTTGCTGAAATATAGACCGCACTTGGTCTATTTTCATGATCATATTCAATATGCGGTTGTATTTCCTCTACTTGATCAATCTTGTTATAGACGAATAAAGTAGGAATATTATGTGCATTGATTTCTTTTAATACAGCTTCAACAGCTTCAATATTTTCTAGTTTACGTGGATCTGCGCAATCAGTAACATGTAGTAAAAGTGATGCTTCAGTTGTTTCTTGCAACGTTGATTTGAAAGCTGAAATAAGATCATGGGGTAAGTGGCGAATAAAACCAACAGTATCCGCTAAAATAGTCGTACCGACGTCTTGGATTTGTAAGCGGCGTAATGTTGGATCAAGTGTGGCAAAAAGCTGATCTGCTGCATAGACATTTGCTTGAGTCATCAGATTAAATAAAGTTGATTTACCCGCATTAGTATAACCGACTAATGAAATGGTTGGAATATCTGCTTTTTGGCGTGTTTGGCGATTTTGATTGCGTTGCTTTTCTACTTTTGCTAAACGGTTTTGCAATTGTGCCATGCGCACTTTAATTAAACGGCGATCTGTTTCTAATTGTGTTTCACCGGGACCACGCAAGCCAACTGCTCCTTTTTGTTGATCCAAACCTGTTTTACGGCGAACTAAGCGTGTTGACAAATGTTTGAGTTGTGCTAATTCAACTTGTAGTTTGCCTTCATGTGAGCGAGCACGTTGTGCAAAGATATCTAAAATGAGTCCTGTACGATCCACCACTCGGCACTGACAAAGGGTTTCTAAATTTCGTGTTTGGGCTGGTGTTAAGCTATGATTCACTAATACAACATCAGCATTATATTCTCTGGCCGCATCTGCAATCTCTTCAGCTTTGCCTTGTCCAACAAAATATTTTGCTTGCGGTGTTGCGCGTGTCGTTGTGATGATAGAAAGAATCTCTACGTTAGCAGATTGAGCCAGTAAGCGAAATTCAGTCAGCTCATCATCGTTATGTTGTTGTGATAAAAAACAATGCACAATAATTGCTTGATCAGCAATAGTATGTTCATTACTAAGTAATTGTTCTGATGGCGTTTTTGGATAAGAAAGTGCGGTGGATTTTGGATTAAAATCTACCGCACTTGAAATTGATTTATTTAACATTAATTCAACTTGTGATTATTCAGTTTTTTCTGCGTTTACTTCAGCTTGTTGCTCTTGAGCTTGCTGATAATTCTGCTGATTAGAATTATTGTTATTATTATGATGAGATACAGAACGTGCAGGGACAACAGTCGAAATAGCATGTTTATACACCATTTGATTAACTGTATTTTTCAATAAAATCACAAACTGATCAAAAGATTCAATTTGACCCTGTAATTTGATACCGTTTACTAAGTAAATTGATACAGGAATACGTTCACGACGTAACGCATTTAAATAAGGATCTTGTAAAGATTGTCCTTTTGCCATTTTTCTTTCCTTCTTGTATAAATAAAAATGAATATAAAAAACCGAATACAGGTGATTCTGTCTTCCCTCCAAATGCCAATATAACAATAAATCAATTTATTGTCATCATTGAACCGTAATTATTTTTAGCGCAGAGAATAATCAATGCTATTAAGCGAATTGATGATGTTTTGTTTTGCTTTTTCTATTTCTAAGCTATCTAACCATTCAATTGGATATTTCCAACCGCGAAGCCAAGTAATTTGACGCTTTGCAAGTTGGCGTGTGGCACAAATACCACGGAAAATCATTTCTTCATGAGAGTAGTCTCCGCGTAAATATTCCCACATTTGGCGGTAACCTACACAGCGGATAGCAGGTAAATCAGGGTGTAAATCGCTACGTTGATAGAGCTTTTCGACTTCTTGTTGGAAGCCTAGCTCAATCATTTTATTAAAGCGTATCGCTATGCGATCATGGAGTATTTTGCGATCTTTTGGAGTGATTGCGAATTGCAGAATATGGTATGGCAACATATCGCCTTTTTGTTCAGTAAGCGCAGTCAACGTCTTGCCTGTGAGATAAAAAACCTCTAGTGCTCGGTTAATACGCTGCGAATCATTTGGGTTAATACGCTGTGCTGCAATGGGATCGATTTGCACTAATTCTTGATGTAAAGTTGACCAACCTAATTGTTGCGCTTTTCTTTCAATTTCAGCACGTATGCTTTCATCAGCAGAAGGGAGGGGAGATAATCCTTCAATTAATGCTTTGTAATACAGCATAGTACCGCCGACAAGTAATGGAATCTTGCCTTGTTTAATAATTTGTTCCATTTCACGTAGCGCATCTTGACGAAAATGCGCCGCAGAATAGCTTTCTGCAGGATCACAAATATCAATCAAGCGGTGAGGGGCTAAAGCTAACTCTTCAGCATTTGGTTTAGCTGTTCCAATATCCATTCCTTTATAAATTAAAGCAGAATCGACACTGATTACTTCTACTGGCAATATTTGACGTAATTTAATCGCTAAATCAGTTTTACCAGAAGCAGTTGGGCCCATTAAAAAAATCGCAGTTGGTTTTGTTAAAGACATTTAATTAAATCTGCTCTAAATAAGGTTGCCAATAAATAGGGACTAACAAATCAGACAATGTATTTACCTGTTGATGACTGACTAATTGTTCTGTTTCGGTAAGTAAATTTACTGCATCAGCAAATACATTGATGGGAGGTAATGTTACTGTTGTACAAAGTTCGGTCAAAAATAGGGAGAATTCACTGAGAGATTGTGATAACAAAGCAATTACACATTTTTGTAAATTTTGTTGACGTAAGCAAGTAGGTACGCGAATCAACGTAATGCGTTGTTGCGGGAGATTTTCATTAAATTCAAAGCCCGTTTGTATAAAAAAGTGTTTTTGTTGTAGCCAATGTGTAAGCTGAGTTTCATTTAAACGAAAAACCACAGGGATGAGCAACGGTTGTTGCGCGACTTGCTTTTGTTGCAATGAAAGCGCTATTTTTAACTGTTGTAGTTTTGTTAATGACAACAAATAAAATTGCTGATGTTGCTGTAGTAGCAACGCTTTTTCTTCCACTAAGGCTAGAGTTTTTAAAACTTGGCTTGCTGTATGTTCTGTTTGTGTTACTACAGTCTTAGGGATTGGTGCTGTACTTGTGATATTATCAGCCTTCGTTGAATCCAATAGCTCGTTGTATGCTTGTCGTTCTGTTTTAGTGATTTGTTGTTGATGGAACTTAGGTGTAAAGTGCGATCGATTTTCACTCAGTTTACTATTATTTGACTGCGTGTAATACGCAGGAGTATAAGTAGGGGCAAAGATATTCTGCCCAGCAGCAGCTCGATTCGGTTTAATCTGCATTGAGTGAGCCCAATGCGGTGTTGGTTCTTGTACTTGATTATTTTGCGTAGTTGTCGTAAAGCTTAATTCAGATTGTGTCGTTTTGACCTGTTCAGAACTGAGGGCAGTAATTATGCCTTGGCAAATAAAATCATGAATTAAGCGTTGCTGATGGAAACGGACTTCATGCTTAGTTGGGTGAACATTAACATCAACTTCATTAGGATTTAAATCAATAAATAAGACAAAAGCAGGGTATTGTTCAGGTGTCAAATAGTTTGCATAAGCTTGTCGAATGGCATGATTGATGATTTTATCACGTACCATACGACCGTTGATATAACAATAATTTAAATCATTTTGTGCTCGTGTGAAGCGGGGTAGAGCTACCCAGCCCGATAAATGCAAATCATCATGTTTCCAGTCAATTTGCAGTGCATTTTGTACAAAATCATCGCCACAAATTGCAGCAACACGTTTCAATTTTTGTACATCATCCTGTGCACTTTTATATTGGCGCAACGTTTTTCCATTATGAGTTAGGCTAAAAGTAATATTGGGTTTAGCAAGAGCAATCCGACGAATAACTTCATCAATATGCGCAAATTCAGTTTTATCTGTGCGTAAAAATTTTCGGCGTGCAGGTGTATTAAAAAATAAGTTGGCTACTTCAACAGTAGTGCCTACTGGATGTGAAGCGGGTTTAATAGTTGTTTCCATTTCTCGCCCTTGTGCATAAACTTGCCAAGCTTCATTTTGTTCGGCAGTACGTGAGGTCAGTGTTAAGCGAGAAATAGAACTAATACTGGCTAATGCTTCACCACGGAACCCCAAGCTTAAAATTGTGTCCAGATCTGCTAACCTACTGATTTTACTCGTAGCGTGGCGTGCAAGTGCAAGAGATAATTCGGCTTTGGGAATACCGATACCATTGTCACGAATGCGAATTAGTGTCCTACCGCCATTTTCAATATCAATTTGAATACGTGTTGCACCTGCATCTAAGCTATTTTCTACCAGCTCCTTTACTACTGAAGCAGGACGTTCTACCACTTCGCCAGCAGCGATTTGGTTAGCTAATTGCGCAGGGAGAACTTGAATCGGCATAGGTTAGTCTCTTAATTTAATTTTTTGTCCAGTCAGGACTTTTCCATTTTTTAAATTAGGGTTTAATTTCAATAACTGTGCTGGCGGAATATTATATTTTCGTGCAATAGCATACAAAGTTTGTCCTTTCGTCACTGTATGATATTTCGGTATATTCGTGTTTATTGCTTGAGTATCTGTGCTGCCTTGCGTAGGAGGCTCAGTTTTTGTTTCAACGACTTTGTTGCTTGTTTTATCAGATTTACTTGGTGTTTTTGCGTCACTTGGAATTTTTAATGTTTCACCAATCCATAATTCACGACGTTTTAATCGATTTAATGCGATAAGATCGCTCATTTTTACACCATATTTTTTAGCAATACCATTTAACGTTTCACCTGATTTGACTTTATGACGAATACCACTATCAGTAACAGCTAATTTGTTTTCAGTCATTTTTGCAGCTGCCGTTTTAGCTGGTGTTTTAGGCTCATTGACAACAGTTTTTTTGCGGTATTCCACTAAACTTTCATAAATCATATAAGCGACTTTCTTGCGATAAGCTAAAGTGCTTAGTTTTTTTTCTTCATCAGTATTTGATAAAAAACCTGTTTCTACCAAAATTGAAGGAATATCTGGTGAACGTAATACACCTAAACTGGCATGCTGTGGTGTACTACGATTTAAAGTTGTAATTTTAGCAAAGCGTTTTAACACAATTGAACCTAATTCATAACCAACACGTTGGCTATGACCAAATTGTAAATCGAGTACCGTTTGATCTAAGTATTTTTCATTATGTGAAGAAAGTACCGTACCTGCACCACCGAGTAGTTCTGAACGTTTTTCGTGATCTTCTAGCCATTGTCCCATCTCACTGTTCGCTCGGCGATTTGACAACACCCAAACAGATGCACCGCGTAAATTAGGTGATAAATTAGAATCTGCATGGATAGAAACGAGTAAATTAGCTTTATGCTTGCGGGCAATTTCAGAACGTTTAGGCACAGAAATAAAGTAATCGCCAGTTCGAGTCAGGACACCACGAAAATTCGGATCTTTATCAAGTAACACTTTTAATTCTCTGGCAATGGATAACGTCACATTTTTTTCATACATTTTTAAATTACGGCTAATTGCACCGGGATCGGTACCACCGTGACCAGGATCAATTGCAATAATCCATAAATTATTGGCAAATGATGGTATTGAAATAAAAAAGGAAATAGCTAAGAAAAATAAAATAAAATTATGCTTTTTCATCGTATTACGTTGTTTGTGTTAACTTGGCAATAATTTGTTCGCCTAGTGTCGTGTTTGCTATTAATTCAATATTACGAGCACTATCCGCATAGATAATATTGACGAGTAAATCAGCTTCGGCAAGTAAACCTTGCCCTTTTTCTGCCCATTCTATTAAGCACAAGCAATTATTATTGAAATAATCACGAATGCCCATGAACTCAAGCTCTTCGGGATCACTTAAACGGTATAAATCAAAATGATAAACTGTTTTATTTGGTAAATGATATTCTTCAACTAAAGTATAAGTTGGGCTTTTTACATTACCGTGATGACCTAACGCTTGAATGATTCCACGACTTAAAGTGGTTTTGCCTGTACCTAAATCCCCATTTAAATAGAAAGTAATTGCTTTTTGTGTATTAAGCTCATTGATGACACTGACAAGTTGAGCGCCAAATTGGCACATTGCATTTTCATCAGGGATATACTGGGAATAGCAAGATACATTAGTCATGAGTTTATGCTTTGTTTACCATTAAATTACATTTTAAAATAGCCCAGAATTGTACCGCACTTTTATTGGATAACATAGCCTAAAAGCGTATTTTCTTTAATAAAAAGAAAGATAAAAGCGCAATAAATAATGAAATTTACAGTCAAGAATAAAGTGATTTTGGAGCGGGAAACGAGGCTCGAACTCGCGACCCCGACCTTGGCAAGGTCGTGCTCTACCAACTGAGCTATTCCCGCATTGAAAGATTGAATATTGTGATTGGAGCGGGAAACGAGGCTCGAACTCGCGACCCCGACCTTGGCAAGGTCGTGCTCTACCAACTGAGCTATTCCCGCATCACAGAATTTAACGCTGATTAATAGCGATAGGGCGGTATTATACGAAAAATTTTTAAGGGTGCAAGTGTAAAATGCAGAAAAAAGTCGCTTTGCTTAGATATTCAACGATATGCCAAAAAAGAGGACATTGTCATAATCCCCCTATTTTATTTAATACGTTGTACTATTTTCATCTTTTCTACGAGCATTATTGCAAGTGAAACACTGCCAACTTGAAAAGCAACATCAATTTTTTCATCAGGATAGTCTTTATCATTTTTCCTCTAATTTAATAAAGTGTTCGCGATAGTGAGCTAATTCAGCAATTGATTCTCGGATATCGTCTAATGCAAGGTGGGTATTTTTCTTTTGAAAAGTGTTAAGTACTTCTGGTTTCCAACGTGATGCTAGCTCTTTTAATGTACTGACATCTAGGTGGCGATAATGAAAATACTCTGCAAGCTCAGGCATATATTTAAATAAGAAGCGCTTGTCTTGCGAAATGCTATTACCACAGATAGGTGACGCGCCTTTGGGTACCCATTTTTTTAAAAAGTCTATTGTTTGTAATTCAGCTGCACGTTCAGTGAGGCGGCTATTTTTAACACGTTCAATTAAACCATTTGCTGTATGTGTTTTTGTACACCATTCACTCATTTTAGCTAACAGCTCATCAGGTTGGTGAATCGCCAAAACAGGCCCTTCGGCTAAAATATTGAGGTTTTTATCTGTTACAATTGTCGCAATTTCTATAATACGTTCTCTTTCAGGATCTAAGCCTGTCATTTCTAGATCGATCCAAATGAGATTTTGTTTATCTAATTGCATAATGTTATCCTATAAAAATATTTTTTCTGTATTTTAGCGGAAAATTTGTGAAAAAACGACCGCACTTTTAGGGATAAGCCATTGAGTAAACGTAAATTAACGCAGAATCAAAAACGCCGTATTCAATCAAAAAATGTAAAAGCATTACATCGTCATCAACGTAAAGAAAAGAAAGAAGTTGAATGGCAAGATGATATGTTAAGCGAATCACAAGATGGGGTGATTGTCACACGTTATTCGATTCATGTGGATGTCGAAGACATTCATGGTGAGATTTTTCGTTGTAATTTACGGCGCACTTTAGCTAATGTTGTAGTGGGTGATCAAGTTGTTTGGCGGAAAGGGAATGCGCAATTACAAGGTGTCAGTGGTGTTATTGAGGCGATCAAACCGCGTCAAAATGAAATTGCGCGTCCTGATTATTATGATGGTTTAAAAGTGATCGCCGCAAATATTGATCGTATCATTATTGTCTCTGCGGTATTACCTACATTATCTTTAAATATTATTGATCGTTATTTAGTTATCTGTGAAACCGCAAATATTCCAGCAGTAATTGTGGTAAATAAAGCGGATTTATTGACTGAGTTAGAGCGCCAACAAGTTGAAGAACAATTGAAAGTTTATCAGCAGATTGGTTATCAAACCCTCATCTTATCAGCACAATCAGGCGAAAATATGGAAAAACTGACCGCACTTTTGTCTGAAGGCACTTCAATTTTTGTTGGACAATCTGGTGTGGGGAAATCAAGCTTAATTAATCATATTTTACCTAACGTTAATGCGCAAACCGGCGATATCAGTGAGAATTCAGGATTAGGGCAACATACTACTACATCTTCTCGCTTATATCATCTTCCTCAAGGAGGTAATTTAATTGATTCTCCAGGGATTCGTGAGTTTGGCTTATGGCATTTAGAACAAGAACAAATCACTAAAGGATATCGCGAATTCCAATATTTTTTAGGCACGTGTAAATTTCGAGATTGTAAACATTTATCTGATCCGGGCTGCGCATTACGTGAAGCGGTGGCATCAGGAAAGATTCATTCGGTGCGTTTTGATAATTACCATCGTCTTATTGCTAGTCTCAATGAAACGAAATCACAACGTCATTTTACGCTAGACTCATAGTCGTTAATTGAATGTTAATGAAGGACTAAAAAACACTCTTTTTGAGTGTTTTTTTGTGATCTGCCTCAAGTTTTTATTTGATTCACCTTGATTATTTGGTTTCTAAGATTGATACTACCTACATATTTATTTTTTATTGAAAAATAAATGTAATATGCAAAAAATGAGCAAGTGATCATTTATTGCTTATTTTACTTTAATTATTTTGTTTAGAGGAAAAAATCATGTACTCAAAAGAAGTTGAAATTATTGCACCAAATGGATTACACACTCGTCCTGCAGCGCAGTTTGTGAAAGAAGCAAAAGCATTCGCTTCTGATATTACTGTCACTTCAGCGGGTAAAAGTGCAAGTGCGAAGAGTTTGTTTAAATTACAAACTTTAGCATTAACACAAGGTACGGTTATTACAATTTCAGCTGAAGGTGAGGATGAGCAAAAAGCGGTGGAGCATTTAGTCGCGCTTATCCCAACATTAGAATAATTGTTGTTAGCCATAATGTGATAAACATTATGGCTATTATTTTTCTTTTTATCATCAAATTTAATATATTTCGGAAGGGTTATATATGATTTCAGGAATTCCAGCTTCACCAGGTATTGTTTTTGGTAAAGCATTAGTGCTTAAAGAAGAAAAAATTGTACTTGATATGCGAAAAATCAGTGAGACTCAGATTGAATCTGAGATAGCGCGTTTTTATCAAGGGCGTGAAGCGGCTGTTGAGCAACTCAGTGCAATTCGAGACCGTGCAGAAAAAACATTAGGTGAAGAGAAAGCAGCAATTTTTGAAGGTCACTTAATGATTTTAGAAGATGAAGAATTAGAAGAAGAAATCATCGACTATTTACGGACAAATAAAGTGAATGCAGGCGTTGCCGCAAGTAAGATTATTGATCAGCAAGTGACTATGCTTTCGGAAATTGATGATGAATATTTAAGAGAGCGTGCTGGTGATATCCGTGATATTGGTAATCGTCTGATTAAAAATATTTTAGGTATGCATATTGTTGATTTGGGTGATATTAATGAAGAAGCGATTTTAGTTGCTTATGATTTAACGCCTTCTGAAACAGCACAGTTAAATTTAGAGAAAGTGTTAGGTTTTATTACCGATATTGGTGGTAGAACATCACATACTTCGATTATGGCACGTTCTTTGGAGCTTCCAGCTATTGTTGGTACAAATAATATCACAGAGCTGGTGAATACAGGTGATTACCTAATTCTTGATGCTGTAAATAATGCAGTTTATGTTAACCCTTCGCAGCAAGAAATTACACGTTTAAAAACATTAGAGCAAAAACTAGCAGAAGAAAAAGCTGAGTTAGCCAAATTAAAAGATTTGCCAGCATTAACGTTGGATGGGCATCGTGTTGATGTTGTTGCCAATATTGGTACGATTCGTGATGTAGAAGGTGCGGATCGTAATGGTGCTGAAGGTGTTGGTTTATATCGTACAGAATTTTTATTTATGGATCGTGACCAACTCCCAACTGAAGAAGAACAATTTATTGCGTATAAAGAAGTAGTAGAAGCAATGAATGGGCGCCTCGTTGTGTTACGTACGATGGATATTGGGGGAGATAAAGAGCTGCCTTACTTGAACTTACCAAAAGAAATGAACCCATTTTTAGGCTGGCGAGCAGTACGTATCGCATTAGACCGTCGTGAGATTTTGCATGCGCAATTAAGAGCAGTTCTACGAGCTTCGGCGTTTGGTAAGTTAGCGGTTATGTTCCCAATGATTATTTCTGTTGAAGAAATTCGTGAATTAAAAGCAGTCATTGATACATTAAAACAAGAATTACGTAATGAAGGTAAAGCCTTTGATGAAGAAATTCAAATTGGTGTGATGGTGGAAACACCAGCGGCAGCAGTTAACGCAAAATTCTTAGCAAAAGAAGTTGATTTCTTTAGTATTGGTACAAATGATTTAACGCAATATACTTTAGCGGTAGATCGTGGTAATGAATTAATCTCCCATCTATATAATCCTATGTCACCATCGGTGTTAAATTTAATTAAACAAGTGATTGACGCGTCACATGCAGAGGGTAAGTGGACAGGAATGTGTGGTGAATTAGCAGGTGATGAAAAAGCCACAATTTTATTGCTAGGTATGGGGCTTGATGAATTTAGTATGAGTGCTATTTCTGTACCACGTATTAAAAAATTGATTCGCAATGTTGATTATGCAGATGCCAAGGCGTTAGCCGCTAAAGCGTTACAGCAGCCAACAGCCGCTGAAATTGAACAATTAGTAGAAGATTTTTTAGCTGAAAAAGCATTAAATTAGATACAAGCTCAAAATTTTACGCTAAAATATAAACGCATTTACTTAGTAGGAGACTAAAATGGGTTTATTCGACAAATTATTTGGTTCAAAAGACAAAAAAGCCGTTGAAGTGGAAATTTTTGCTCCGCTTTCTGGTGAGATTGTAAATATTGAAGATGTACCAGATGTTGTTTTTTCTGAGAAAATTGTTGGGGATGGTATTGCTGTTCGTCCAACGGGTAATAAAATGGTTGCACCTGTTGATGGTGTGATTGGTAAAATCTTTGAAACTAATCATGCATTCTCAATGGAATCAAAAGATGGCGTAGAATTATTCGTTCACTTTGGTATTGATACTGTTGAATTAAAAGGCGAAGGATTTAAACGTATTGCGCAAGAAGGTCAAACAGTTAAGCGTGGCGATACTGTAATTGAATTTGACTTAGAAGTACTTGAAGCAAAAGCGAAATCTGTACTTACTCCTGTTGTCATTTCGAATATGGATGAAATTAGTAATATTGAGAAGAAAACAGGCGAAGTTGTTGCTGGTGAATCAGTCGTCTTAGTATTAAAAAAATAATCTTTGAAGTTTTCTGATTAAAAGTCTGTCTTATAATTAAGGCAGACTTTTTTATTTTAATTGTGAAAATTCATTGTTTCTATTTTCTAATTGATAATTGGGGGGTAATTCTGGATTTGCTGAATCTTCGGTCAGTGGAGCTATTTTAGGCGTTGAATTTGGTGCTTTTTCATCACTTGCTTCCTGTTTTTCATCACCTAATAATTTAGGTTGTAGTTTAGGAAAGTTCGTATTCGGCGATAGCCAAATTGCAATTAATGCTTGGGTAAATTGGGTATCGAACTCTTTATCTAAAATGGTGTCATTGAGTACAAAATAGCCACGGTCTTCAAGTGCGATATAATTTAAGACATCATTTGGGGAGATATCAGGAAAAATCTCTTTGAGCATAACGAGGTATTGTTTGCCGTCAATATCCTTAAGCTTTAAATTATCTATTTCTTTGACTAGGCTAATTGCAAAATTTTTGCCTTCAATTGGTTTGGCATAGTTAAATGTTAACATTAATGGGCGTAAGTTTTCTTCATAATGTCCAGTTTCGGTGTAAAGGCTAATCGTATAAACATGGAAAGGACCCCAATTATAATCAGCTTTTCCCACATTCAGCCATTGTGCTGAAAGTGTTGTTGAAAATAAGCACAAAATTGAAAATATTAATGCATTAAGTTTCATTATAAACTCGCCATAAACATATAATTGGCGCTGATTATAACAAAACAAATAAAAAAAAGGCGAACTTTACGTTCGCCTTCATTAGAAATTTATTGACTTATTTTAAGCTACCAACCATGTCTTCTGGACGAACCCATTTATCAAATTGTTCTGCCGTCACTAGACCTAGATTAATTGCTTCTTCTTTTAATGTTGTTCCATTTTTATGTGCTGTTTTAGCAATTTTAGCGGCATTTTCATAGCCGATATGAGTATTAAGTGCAGTAACTAACATTAAAGAGTCATCAAGTTGTTTCTTGATGCGAGGATAGTTAGGTTCAATACCTATTGCGCAATGTTCATCGAATGACACACAAGCATCGGCAAGGAGTTGCGCAGATTGTAAGAAGTTATATGCCATTACTGGTTTGAATACATTCAACTGGAAGTGACCTTGTGTGCCAGCAAAAGAGATTGTGGTGTCATTGCCTAATACTTGTGCACAAACCATTGTCATAGCTTCACATTGAGTTGGGTTGACTTTACCAGGCATAATAGATGAACCTGGTTCATTTTCAGGGATTAAGATTTCACCAATGCCAGAGCGTGGACCAGAAGCTAATAAACGAATATCGTTTGCGATTTTGTATAAAGATACCGCAAGTTGTTTTAAGGCGCCGTGTGTTTCAACAACTGCATCATGCGTCGCCAGTGCTTCGAATTTATTTTCTGCAGTAATAAATGGCAAACCTGTAAATTGAGCGATATAGTCAGCAACTTTGACATCATAGCCTTTTGGTGTATTTAACCCTGTACCAACAGCGGTACCACCTAAAGCTAATTGCGCTAAATGAGGTAATGTATTTTTTAATGCACGCAGACCAAAATCTAATTGTGCAGCATAAGCACTGAATTCTTGCCCTAGTGTGAGTGGCGTTGCATCCATTAAGTGAGTTCGACCAATTTTCACGACATCTTTAAATGCTTCTGCTTTTTGCGCGAAAGTTTTTTGTAAGCGTTCTACACAAGGAATCGTGACCTCAACGACTTTTTTATAAGCTGCAATGTGCATTGCAGTTGGATAAGTATCATTTGAAGATTGAGATTTGTTGACATCATCATTTGGATGAATGATAGATTTTTCACCTAACTTGCCGCCGTTTAAAACGTGAGCGCGGTTAGAAATGACTTCATTGAGATTCATATTTGATTGGGTACCTGAACCTGTTTGCCAAATCACGAGTGGGAATTGATCATTTAGTTTATTAGCTAAAATTTCATCACAAGCTTGGGCGATTAAATCACGTTTTTCGACAGGTAAAACACCTAAATCATGGTTAGCATAGGCTGCCGCTTTTTTTAAATAACCAAAGGCTTCAATAATTTCTTGTGGCATTGAGGCTTCAGGACCAATTTTGAAATTATTGCGTGAACGTTCTGTTTGAGCCGCCCAATATTTATCTGCTGGCACTTGAACTTCACCCATAGTGTCTTTTTCGATACGAAATGTCATAGTGTTACCTCTTGTTAAAAAATATAAGAAAATTAATGCTGAAATTCTAACACTTGAGCGTTATTTGTGGAATGCTATGCCGCAAGCAAAACTTGGTTTTGTGATTTAGATCATAAAGTGCGGTCAGTTTTATAAAAGTTTTGAAAAAGCCAAGTTGAAAAGCAGCAATTGCTTTATCTTCACATGCTTTTTCGTTAAAATCTTCCAGTTATACCTTTAATAAAGGATTTATATGCCGATGTTTAAAAATGCGCAATTTTACTTGTTAGGAACTGACTCCTATGTCGAAAAAATAGCTTGTGATTTAGCTGCTTCAGCATGGCGTTTAGGCAAACGAGTATTAATCGCCTGTGAAACGGAACAGCAAGCATTAGATATTGATGAAGCACTTTGGGCACGAGATGCTGATGAGTTTGTGCCCCATAATTTGTCTGGTGAAGTCACGACTTATGCAACCCCAATTGAAATTAGTTGGAAGGGGAAGCGTAACGCACAGCGACGAGATTTATTGATCAATTTGCAAGTGACAGTACCAGATTATGTTGGAAGTTTTAATCAGCTTATTGATTTTGTTCCAACGGAAGAAAGTCTGAAAGTCTTAGCACGCGAACGTTATAAGCAACTTAGACAGCTTGGTTGGCAATTATCAACAGAGCAGATGAAATAAAGGGAGAAAAGATGAAATTAGCTGAAGCCCTTATGCAACGCGCCGATGCACAGCGTCGTTTAGCACAACTTAATCAGCGTTTGCAGCAAAATGCAAAGTATCAAGAAGGCGAGAAACCTGCAGAAAACCCGATAGAACTGTTGATGGAATATCGCCAAGTTGCAGACAGTTTAGAAAAATTAGTTGTGCAAATTAATCTAGCAAATAATCAGATTACATTATCAAATGGTATGAAAATGGTTGAGGCTCTAGCGAAACGAGATCGTTTGAAAGATGAACATTCTGCTCTTATTAAATTAGCAGAAGCAGCTTTACCAGAACAAGATCGTTATAGCCGTAGTGAAATTAAAATGCTTTCATCTGTTGATATTAAAGTAATCCGTAAACAAGCAGATGATTTAGCAAAACAGCACCGCGAGTTAGATATTTTAGTGCAACAAGCAAATTGGCAGTATGGTCTTTAATTGAGCTTAAAGTGCGGTCAATTTTTTAGGTATTTTATTCAGAAGCGAACACAAAACACACACTATGGGAACGAAGAGCAGTTCATTTTTCTGAACTACTTTTGCTCCGTATAAGTGAATGTGTATAACGCAAATTGTATTGTGACTACCACGTGTTGATCTGAATAAAAGGGTGGGATAGGGGAATTAATCTAAGCAATCAGATTGAATAAATAAAGGAAAAGCGTATGAGTAAAATTACATTAGCAGGCAGCGAGATTGAAGTATCAGGTCATTTTCCACAATCGCATGAAAATGTTGCTGATTTCACTACAGTCAATGCAAAATTAGAAAACATTACATTATCTAGTTTTGCTGGTAAGCGTAAAGTGCTAAATCTTTTTCCAAGTATTGATACTGGTATTTGTGCGACATCGGTACGTAAGTTTAATGAACAAGCGGCTCATTTAGAAAATACAGTGGTATTATGTCTTTCTGCAGATTTGCCATTTGCACAAGCACGTTTTTGTGGTGCTGAAGGGATTGAAAATGTTATCACATTGTCTACTTTTCGTTATAAAGATGTACATAAACAGTTAGGCGTGGATATTATAGAAGGCCCATTAGCGGGTTTAACCGCGCGTGCAGTGATTGTATTAGATGAAAATAATACTGTATTACACAGTGAATTAGTACCAGAAATTAAGCAAGAACCCAAATATGAAGCGGCTTTAGCTGTTTTATAAGCATGTCTAGTTGTAGTTAATTGAAATATGAAAATACACTTTGAGTAGTTCAATTGATCACATTTGTATTCTTGATGAATATTGACGCGATTAACATAGTTACTTGAAGATGAATTAAAAATCATTTTATAAAAAACTAAAACAGGAGTAAGCCTATGGAAATGCGTTTTTCTTGGTTAAAAATTGCGGCACTTGTGGGGGGAAGTTTTTTTACTTTCCAACAAATAGATAGAAGTAATTTTGATCTGCTTTGGTTTAGATTAAAGGCATCTTTAAATCGCTATTTTATTGATTTTATGAAAGAATTTGATTTATTTCTTTTTTGGTAATAGTGGGTCTAGAGATTATATTAATGCTTATTAATAGCACGAGTATTTTATGCTTATGCTTAAAACTAAAAAACGAAATAGTTTAAAGTAAATTTACATACACAGAGAAATATAATGACAAAAAACTTCGAAATGGCAGATCGTTTTACGCCATCTGCAGTTGAACAGACCCTGTATAAACATTGGGAAGAAAGTGGTTATTTTAAACCGTCAGAAGATGCTTCAAAACCAAGTTATTCTATTGCTATCCCACCACCAAACGTAACAGGCAGTTTGCATATGGGGCATGCTTTCCAACAAACGTTGATGGACATTTTGATTCGTTTTAATCGGATGGAAGGACATAATACCTTGTGGCAAACTGGGACAGACCATGCCGGAATTGCAACGCAAATGGTTGTTGAACGCAAAATTGCTGCAGAAGAGGGTAAAACGCGCCACGATTATGGGCGTGAAGCTTTCATTAATAAAATTTGGGATTGGAAAGCTTATTCTGGTGGTACAATTAGTCAACAAATGCGCCGCTTAGGTAATTCAATTGATTGGGATCGTGAACGTTTTACTATGGATCAAGGTTTATCTGATGCAGTAAAAGAAGTGTTTGTCCGTTTACACGAAGAAGGATTGATTTATCGTGGTAAACGCTTAGTAAATTGGGATCCCAAATTACATACCGCAATTTCTGATCTTGAAGTAGAAAATAAAGAAAGTAAAGGTTCACTTTGGCATTTCCGTTATCCATTAGCCAACGGTGTGAAAACCGCAGATGGTAAAGATTATTTAGTCGTGGCGACTACTCGCCCTGAAACTATGTTGGGAGATACTGCAGTAGCGGTGCACCCAGAAGATGAACGCTACCAATCTTTAATTGGGAAAACTGTAGTATTACCATTAGCTGATCGTGAAATTCCAATCATTGCTGATGAGTATGTTGATCGTGAATTTGGGACTGGTGTAGTAAAAATTACGCCAGCTCATGACTTTAACGACTATGAAGTGGGTAAACGTCATCAACTGCCGATGGTGAATGTGATGACGCTGAATGCAGATATTCGCTCTGAAGCTGAGATCATTGGTTCAGATGGTAAAATTCTTGAGAATTACACCGCACTTATTCCGACCAAATATCAAGGTATGGAACGTTTTGCTGCTCGTAAGCAAATCGTCGCTGATTTTGAAGTACTTGGTTTATTGGATGAGATTAAACCACATGATTTAAAGGTACCTTATGGCGATCGTGGCGGTGTGCCAATTGAACCCATGTTAACTGATCAATGGTATGTGAGCGTAAAACCGCTTGCAGAAGTGGCGATAAAAGTGGTAGAAGAAGGCGAAATTCAATTTGTACCAAAGCAGTATGAGAATTTGTATTTTTCTTGGATGCGTGATATCCAAGATTGGTGTATTTCTCGTCAATTATGGTGGGGACATCGTATTCCAGCTTGGTATGATGAGCAAGGCAATATTTATGTCGCTCGTAGTGAAGAAGAAGCTCGTATAAAACACAATTTACCTGAAGATTTAACCTTAAAACAAGACGAAGATGTGTTAGATACTTGGTTCTCATCAGGTTTATGGACCTTTTCAACGTTAGGCTGGCCAAAACAAACGCCAGATCTAAAAATGTTCCATTCCACAGATGTGTTGATTACGGGGTTTGATATTATTTTCTTCTGGGTTGCACGGATGATCATGTTCACGATGCATTTTGTGAAAGATGAAAATGGCAAACCACAAGTGCCATTTAAAACAGTGTATGTCACAGGCTTGATTCGTGATGAGCAAGGACAAAAAATGTCCAAGTCAAAAGGTAACGTTATCGATCCATTAGACATGATTGACGGTATTGATCTTGAAAGTCTATTAGAGAAGCGCACTGGTAACATGATGCAGCCACAATTGGCGGAAAAAATCAGTAAAGCAACAA
This sequence comes from Pasteurella oralis, assembly GCF_042681465.1. Classification (NCBI taxonomy): domain Bacteria; kingdom Pseudomonadati; phylum Pseudomonadota; class Gammaproteobacteria; order Pasteurellales; family Pasteurellaceae; genus Pasteurella; species Pasteurella oralis. The sequence continues at coordinate 120,007 of NZ_JBHUFP010000015.1, read as the reverse complement.
TTAAAGCTTTCCCTGAGGGCATCGCAGAACATGGAACTGATGCATTACGTTTTACTTTAACTGCTTTAGCTACTAATGGGCGTGATATTAATTGGGATATGAAACGCTTAGAAGGTTATCGTAATTTCTGTAATAAGTTATGGAATGCGAGTCGTTTTGTATTAACGAATGACAAGTTAGATTTAAGCGAAGGTTCAGTAGAATATTCAGTGGCAGATCGTTGGATTCAATCGGAATTTAATCACACTGTTGAAGCATTCCGTAATGCTTTAGCACAATTCCGTTTCGATTTATGTGCAACGGCACTTTATGAGTTCACTTGGAATCAATTCTGTGACTGGTATCTAGAGTTGACTAAACCTGTTTTTGCTAATGGTAGTCCAGCACAAAAACGTGGTGCAAGTCGAACTTTAATTAATGTGCTAGAAAAATTATTACGTTTAGCACATCCAGTGATGCCGTTCATCACAGAAGAAATTTGGCAGAAAGTGAAAGCGTTTGCAGGTGTCACTGGTGATAGCATTATGTTACAAGCATTCCCTATATTTGAGCAAAGCGCGCTAGATTATCAAGCAGAGGCAGAAATTAGCTGGATGAAAGAGGTGATTGTTGCAATACGTAATATTCGCGCTGAGTGTAATATTGCTCCAAGCAAAGGATTAGATCTACTATTACGTAATCTTGCAAAAGCAGATCAAAATTGCTTGGAAAACAACCGCACTTTAATTCAAGCTATGGCGAAGTTAGATGCTATTCGTGTGCTTGAAGCAAACGAAGATGCCCCGCTTTCTGTTGCAAAATTGGTTAACAATATGGAATTACTGGTACCAATGGCAGGATTTATCAATAAAGAAACTGAACTTGCTCGTTTAAATAAAGAAATTGAGAAATACCTTGGTGAAGTTAAGCGTATTGAAAGTAAGTTATCAAATGAGGCTTTTGTTGCTAAAGCACCGCCTGCTGTGATTGAGAAAGAGCGTGAGAAAATGCGTGAGTATCAAGAAGGTCTTGAGAAGCTAAAAGGGCAATATCAAGCGATTGAAAATCTATAATGATTGAAAAATTGCAGCCAGTGTTGAATTGGCTGCAATTTTTTTATTTTAATTTTTTCATCTGTTTAGTTAATCTCGCCAAAATTTAGAGTAAGGTTGCTCCTAGCTAATGAAACGAAAATCTTCGTTTTCTGCCATGCCTAATGGAAAAGTGCGGTAAAATAACCGCACTTTTTTGCTTATCCGTTGCAACTTTGGCAAGCTGCAGTAAACATCCAAATTAATTTTTCTTGCTCTTTAATATAATCACTCATTTGTGAAGCTGTACCTTCATCATCAGCTTCTCCAGCAATTTCTAAGATTGTACGTTGTTGTTTTAATAACTCTTTAAAACCTTTTAGCGTACCAGTTAAGCATTCTTGTGCGCTACTTACACCAATATGTTCTGCAATAGTTGCGACTTTTAAGTATTGGCTGTAAGCATTGTTTGGTGTATGACCTAAAGTAAGAATACGTTCAGCGATTTCATCCACTTTAACTACTAAGTCATTGTAAATTTCTTCAAATTTTGCATGTAACTCAAAGAAATTAACGCCTTTAATGTTCCAGTGATAGCCGCGTACATTGGTATAAAAAACCTGATAATTAGCTAATAAATTATTCAGTTCATTAGCTAATTTTTCAGATGAAGTCGCGCATAAACCAATTGCTGTTGTCATAGGTATTTCTCCAATAATCAAAAAATCAAAATTTTATTTAAATAACGATGATAAGTCGTTAAGACAAAGCTCATCAAATGAGCAATATAACTACATGATACGTCTTATTCGCAGAGAACGGAAATTGTTAGTAATAATGACTTTGATAGGTAATATAAATTAATACTTGTTTTTTGAAAGGATATTTTGTACAAAAAGTGCGGCTTAAATTTTAGAAATTTTTTAACCGCACTTTAGCATAACTTAGTGCTCTCTGGTTTTGAAGAACTGTACGTCAGGATAACGTTCTTGCGCAAGATTTAAATTGACCATTGTTGGTGCAATATAAGTGAGGTTATCGCCGCCATCTAGTGCTAGATTTTGTTCATTTTTACGTTTAAATTCTTCAAATTTTTTAGCATCAGTACATTCAACCCAGCGTGCAGTCGCTACATTGATATTTTCGTAAATAGCTTCCACGTTATATTCCGATTTTAAACGCGAAACAACGACATCAAACTGAAGTACACCGACTGCCCCTACAATCAAATCATTATTCATTAAGGGACGAAATACTTGTACAGCACCTTCCTCTGAAAGCTGGACTAAGCCTTTTAACAACTGCTTTTGTTTAAGCGGATCTTTTAGGCGAATACGGCGGAATAATTCAGGCGCAAAGTTTGGAATTCCAGTGAATTTTAAATCTTCGCCTTGTGTGAATGTATCACCAATTTGAATCGTACCGTGATTGTGTAAGCCAATAATATCACCAGCATAAGCTTCTTCTGCATGAGTACGATCACCTGCCATAAATGTAAGTGCATCAGAAATCACGACATCTTTGCCAATACGTACATGGCGAAGTTTCATACCTTTCTCATATTTACCTGATACTACGCGCATAAATGCGACGCGGTCGCGATGTTTGGGATCCATGTTGGCTTGAATTTTGAAGACAAAGCCAGTGAGCTTTTGTTCTGAACTTTCAACTGTACGGTTATCTGCTTGGCGTGCTTGTGGTGCAGGTGCCCATTGTGTCAGACCGTCTAGAAAGTGATCTACGCCAAAGTTACCTAATGCAGTACCAAAGAAAACAGGGGTTAACTCACCGTTTAAAAATGCATCAAGATCAAATTCATTTGAGGCACCTTGGACGAGTTCTAATTCATCGCGTAGCTGCTGCGCTAAATCATCACCAACAGCGCAATCGAGTTCTGGATTATTTAAGCCTTGAATTATACGTACTTGTTGAATTGTATGCCCTTGTCCCGTTTGGTATAAATAGGTTTCATCTTTATATAAATGATAAACCCCTTTGAATAATTTACCACAACCTATTGGCCAAGTGATTGGTGCACAATGAATATTAAGTACGCTTTCTACTTCATCAAGTAATTCCATTGGATCGCGAATATCACGGTCTAATTTGTTCATAAAGGTGAGAATTGGTGTATCACGTAAGCGGGTAACTTCCATCAATTTAATAGTACGCTCCTCAACCCCTTTTGCACTATCGATCACCATTAAACAGCTATCTACAGCGGTTAGCGTGCGGTAAGTATCTTCTGAGAAGTCTTCATGTCCCGGTGTGTCTAATAAATTGACCAAACAATCATTATAAGGAAATTGCATGACAGAGGTTGTAATTGAAATACCGCGTTGTTTTTCCATTTCCATCCAGTCGGATTTGGCGTGTACGCTTGAGCCTTTTCCTTTGACAGAGCCTGCTGTTTGAATAGCTTGTCCATAGAGTAGAACTTTTTCTGTGATAGTGGTTTTACCCGCGTCAGGGTGGGAAATAATCGCAAAAGTACGACGTTTATTAACTTGTTGTGGGTAATCGTTTAATGACATTGTTTGTGTATTCATTTATAAGGTTAAAAAATAATGGGCTATTTTCGCTTATTTTGGCGTTGTTCTCAAATTTATTTATACAATCAATAAAAAATGCAAACGTTTGCTTATCTTTCGGAGTAAAGTACGTTACAATATGCCGCAATTTTTATAATACAAAAACAAGGTGCAAACAAATGACACAACTGAGTCTAAACAAAATCTATTCAGGCAAAGTGCGTGATCTGTATGAGATCGATGATAAGCGTATGTTGATGGTTGCAACAGATCGCCTATCGGCATTTGATGTGATTTTAGACGATCCAATTCCACGTAAAGGCGAAATTTTGACACAAATTTCGAATTTTTGGTTTAACAAATTAGCCCATATTATGCCGAATCATTTTACTGGAGAAACAGTATATGATGTGTTACCCAAAGCAGAAGCAGACTTAGTAAAAGATAGAGCAGTAGTCTGTAAGCGTTTGAAGCCAATTAAAATTGAGTCTATTGTACGTGGTTATTTAACTGGTAGCGGTTTAAAAGATTATCAGAAAACGGGTACGATTTGTGGTTTAGCATTGCCGGTAGGACTCGTTGAAGCCAGTAAGTTACCAGAACCTATTTTTACGCCATCAAGTAAAGCGGAAGTAGGTGATCATGATATTAATATTAGTTATGAAGAATGTGAAAATTTAATCGGTACAGAACTTGCTGCACAAGTAAAAGAAAAAGCGATTGCACTTTATCGTGCTGCCGCAGATTACGCATTAACTAAAGGTATTATTATTTGCGATACTAAATTTGAATTTGGTTTAGATGAAAGTGGCACTTTAACTTTAATGGATGAAGTACTTACACCAGATTCAAGCCGTTTTTGGTCAGTCGAGACTTACCAAGAAGGTATTAATCCTCCTTCATTTGATAAACAATTTATTCGAGATTGGTTAGAAAATAGTGGGTGGAATAAAGAGCCTCCGGCACCCAAAGTGCCAGTAGAGGTGATTAAAAAAACTGTTGATAAATACCAAGAAGCATTGGATTTGTTAACGAAATAAGCGGAAAATGAGCTTTCTTCCTTTGGGAAGGAAGCTTTTTTTCAACATGAAAATGCAAGGAGAATTATGAAATCGGTTTCAATAGTGGGATTAGGTTGGTTAGGCTTACCTTTAGCTCGCCATTTGAAAAATTTAGGTTGGGAAGTGAAAGGAAGTAAACGAACTCATGAAGGGGCAGAGCAAATGCGGCTTATCCGCCTTGAGTCTTATCCGTTAGAGCTTACCCCTGAAATTAATGCCGATCCTGATGATTTGACTATGCTGCTGTCAGTAGATTCGTTAGTGATCAATATCCCACCAAGTCAGTACTTTTTTAATCCAAAACATTATGTTTTAGGCATTCAAAATTTAGTCAATGAAGCCTTATTACATGGTATAAGTCATCTTATCTTTATTAGCTCAACATCTGTGTTTCCTGAGATCACAGGACAATTTGATGAGTCTTGTATACCACAACCTCAGTCAGAAATGGCAAAAGCGATTATGGAAGTTGAACAGTGGCTTTTCCAATTAGAAAATATTGATTGCGATATTATCCGCTTTGGTGGTTTAGTTGGTGATGATCGTCATCCAGTCTATTCGCTTGCAGGCAAAGAAATCAGAGCAGGGAATTCACCTGTCAATTTAGTGCATTTTGATGATTGTGCTCGAGCGATTCAATTATTGCTGGAAACACCAAGTTATCAACGCTTATACCATGTGGTTGCGCCTGAACATCCGCGCAAAGCAGAATATTATTCAGCGATGGCGGAAAAGTTAGGCATAGAAGCACCGCACTTCATTTGCTCAGAGAAAGATCCTGTACGCGTCATTCTGTCAGATAAGATTTATCAAGAAATTGATTTCGTTTATCAATATCCTGATCCTTATTTGATGTTGCCAAAATAGGGAAAAGTGTAGTGGACTTTCTGCTGTGTTTTTGAAATAATAAAGTGATTATTTAATCACTTTTTTTGCGTAATTATTTAAAATAAGGTTTAGTATGTCAAACACAATTTTACAACAGCTTCCAAAAGGTCAAAAAGTTGGTATTGCATTTTCTGGTGGGCTAGATACCAGTGCCGCATTATTATGGATGCGGCAAAAAGGGGCAGTACCTTATGCTTATACTGCAAATTTGGGTCAACCAGATGAAGATGACTATAATGCAATTCCGCGTAAAGCAATGGAATATGGTGCTGAGAATGCACGTTTGGTTGATTGCCGCGCACAACTAGCGCATGAAGGTATTGCTGCTATTCAAAGTGGTGCTTTTCATATCTCAACTGGCGGCATTGCCTATTTTAATACCACACCATTAGGTCGTGCTGTAACAGGTACGATGCTAGTTTCTGCAATGCGTGAAGATGATGTGAATATTTGGGGGGATGGTAGTACTTTCAAAGGTAATGATATTGAACGTTTCTATCGTTATGGTTTATTAACTAATCCAAATTTGAAAATTTATAAACCGTGGCTGGATAATCAATTTATTGAAGAATTAGGTGGACGCCATGAGATGTCAGAATTCCTCATTGCCAATGGTTTTGAATATAAAATGTCTGTCGAAAAAGCGTATTCAACAGATTCAAATATGTTGGGTGCAACTCATGAAGCAAAAGATTTAGAGTTTTTGAATACAGGCATTCGTATTGTTAAACCTATTATGGGTGTGGCATTTTGGCGTGATGATGTAGAAGTGAAAGCAGAAGAAGTGACGGTACGTTTTGAAGAAGGGAGCCCTGTTGCGCTAAATGGCAAAACCTTTAGTGATCATGTTGAACTTTTCCTTGAAGCAAATCGAATTGGAGGTCGTCATGGTTTAGGTATGTCAGATCAAATTGAAAATCGTATTATCGAAGCGAAGTCACGTGGTATTTATGAAGCACCGGGAATGGCATTATTATATATTGCATATGAGCGTTTAGTGAGTGGTATTCATAATGAAGACACGATTGAGCAATATCGTATTAATGGCTTACGTTTAGGGCGTTTATTGTATCAAGGACGTTGGTTTGACCCACAAGCATTAATGTTACGTGAAACGGCACAGCGTTGGGTTGCTCGAGCGATTACTGGAGAGGTCACTTTGGCGTTACGCCGTGGTAATGATTATTCAATTCTTAATACAGAATCGCCAAATTTAACTTATATGCCAGAACGTTTGAGCATGGAAAAAGTAGAAAATGCACCATTTGATCCAGTTGATCGTATTGGACAGTTGACTATGCGTAATTTAGATATTGTTGATACTCGTGATAAATTAGGCATTTACACGCAAACAGGTTTATTGAGTATTGCAAAAGATTCTTTCTTACCACAGCTAAATAATAAGAAAGGCTAATCTGCAATCTTTTTTAAAACAGACCGCACTTTTATTGCTATCTGGCATTGAAAGTGCGGTTATTTTTTATTAGAATTCGCCCCTACTTTTCTGTTTCCAATCAATTTTGGTGTTGTTATGTCTACTGTATTCTCATTTCCTACATTTGCGCAGATGTATCCTCATGAAAAGCGTTTTTTGAAACGTTTGCGTGAATCTTTACGTTATATAGGAAGAATAACCTTATGTTATCGGCAGGCCAAAATGTTGGAAGCATTCTTAAATCAGCATCCGTTATGGGCAGATCTTTTTAATCAACATTTGTACCGCGTGAATACCTTGTTATATGTTTATTGTGATAAAAACTTTAGTGCACAACAGCGTTTAGATGCAATAACACAGCATTTTGTCTTAGCGCAGCAGAAATTAGGTACAATGTTTTGTAAACAATTAATTACACAAAAATCGATTGTGTTGTCCTATTTAACAGAGAATTTATCATTAAAATTGAATATTAATGATATTGATCCGTTAGAAGGCTTTTTTTCACTAAATATTCAAGATAATGAAACTGGGCAAAGTCTTTATGATGCCTCATTTACTTTTTTGGCGCCGGATCAATTATTAATTGCCTCTATGCAAGGACCGAAAGGTGAAAATGCACAAGATCTTGTGCGTGCTGCAACAAAACAATTACATGGTGTGCGTCCAATGTTTATGTTAGTGAATGCTTTTAAAATATTCGCGCAAACATTGAATTGTGAATTAATTGGGATTCCGCATAAGCAACAAGCAAAATATCGTTGGAATGATTCTGCACGTTTATTATTTAATTATGATGAATTTTGGCAAGAGAATCAGGCACAGTTAGCCCAATATTGGCAGATTCCAACGGAAATAGAACGTAAGCCATTAGAAGAAATTCAGAGTAAAAAACGTTCAATGTATCGAAAACGTTATGATATGTTTGACAAGGTATTATTAGATATACAAAGCGGCTATTAATCATAAACTCTCCAAAAGTGCGGTGCATTTTTGGAGAGTTTCGTTTACCTTACATAAGGTATATGCATTAGTTGAGTTAGTTACCTAATGTCGCAACCATGACGGCTTTGATCGTATGTAAACGATTCTCGGCTTCATCAAATACAATAGAGGCCTCTGATTCAAAGACATCATCAGTCACTTCTAAACCATTCATACCATATTTTGCCGCCATTTCTTTTCCAATCGTCGTATTTTCATCATGGAACGCTGGTAGACAGTGCATAAATTTGACTTTTGGATTTCCTGTTTTTTGGAGTAATTCGCGATTAATTTGATAAGGTTTCATTAAATTAATACGCTGCTCCCATGCTTCTTCTGGTTCGCCCATTGAAACCCAAATATCAGTATAAAGGAAGTCTACGTCTTTAACGCCTTCTTCTACATTTTCTGTACAAGTAATGCGAGCACCTGTTTTTTGCGCAATTTCAGCGACCTCATCAAGTAGTTTTTGTTCTGGCCAATAGGCTTTTGGTGCAACAAGACGTAAGTCAACCCCCATTAATGCAGCTCCTTCTACAAAAGAATTTCCCATATTATTTCTGGCATCGCCTAAATATGCCATTTTCATCTGATTTAGGCGTTTTCCTTCGCCATGCTCCTGCATAGTAAGAAAATCAGCAAGGATTTGTGTCGGATGAAAATCATCAGTAAGCCCATTCCAAACAGGTACACCAGAATAATTTGCAAGCGTTTCAACGAGTTCTTGACCATATCCTCGATATTGAATGCCATCGTACATTCTACCTAATACTCTGGCGGTATCTTTCATTGATTCTTTGTGACCGATTTGAGAACCGCTCGGCCCAATATAAGTGACATTTGCTCCTTGGTCATAAGCTGCAACTTCAAAAGCGCAACGTGTACGAGTAGAGGTTTTTTCAAAAATCAATGCAATATTTTTTCCTTTTAGACGAGGTTGTTCTGTTCCTGTATATTTTGCCTTTTTTAAATTTGTAGAAAGTTCGAGTAGGAATTGAATTTCTGCTGGGGTGAAATCCATTAAACGTAAGAAATGGCGGTTACGTAAATTGACTGGCATATATTCTCCTAAATTTGAATTGATTGATGATGGGATTTTAAGCAAACGTTTGCGCGGCAAGATTATACTCTAATTTTGTGAAAAGACTAAGCAGAAATTTAGTGGATAAAAGAGAAAGTGACTGGGATAAAAAGTGCGATTTAATAAAAATAAATCGCACCATAACAAATAGGATCTAATTACGCTTTTGTTTTCATATCAAATTTATAGGATACGAAACCATATAATGTCCAACCAATGAAAGTTGCAATAGAGCCGTATAACATTGCCTGTTCACCAGCAGCATAGAGCGCATATAGGCTATAAACAGAACCAATAAATGCGACAATCGTTGTTACTTTAGCTTTATTCTCAGGTACTTTTTCTACTTTTTGTAACACGATTAAAGCTGCCATTGATAATAAATATGGAATGACATTAGTGACAACGGCTAAATCAACCAGTACATTAAATTGTTTATTTAATGATGGGCTTATGGTCATTAATGAAAGTAGGCTTTGAATCGCTGTAATAGTTATCATACCGACAATTGGAGCATCTTTACTAGTAACTTTTTTGAAGAAAGCAGGGAAATAGCCTTCTTCAGCGGAGCTTTTAAACACTTGTGCAATCGTGAATTGCCAGCCTAAAAGCGAACCAAAGCAAGACATCACCATCAATCCCATGACAATTTTACCTGTCGTTTCTTCAAACATATGTGCGAATGCTAGTCCAAATGGCGCAGTCGAATTTGCAAGTTCCATATTAGGCACGATACCTGCAATGACATTCGTTGATACAATATAAATAACCGCAGCACCTAATGTGCCTCCTAATACTGCAATGGGTACATTACGTTCAGGATTTTCAACAACATCAGTATTGGCACAAGCTGACTCTAAGCCTAAGAATGCCCATAATGTCATTGAAATAGAAACACCAATAGCTTCAAAAGTAGGAACATTGTGTGGATTCCAAGAATTGACATACATTTCACCATCAAACCAATACCAACCAATAAAGCAGAGACCTACGACAGGAATAATAACACCCCAAATAGTAAATGAACTGATGTTCCCAGTGATTCTTGCCCCACCAAAGTTTAATACTGTTGCTAACCATAACGTAATAATTGTCCATCCAGCGATAGCAACTGGAGAAAGTGTAACTTCAAGTAATTCTGAACCGTAGCCAACGGCAGATATTGCAATCGCCGTATTGGCAATGATGAGTGATACACCATAAGTATAGTTTGCCATGAAGTTTCCAGCTTTACCGAAAGAATACTCTGCATAACCGCCCATACCCCCAGATTTTTTGCTGAACATACCACATTGTGCGAATGCATAGGCAAGTGCAGTGGAACCCACTGCTGTGACTAACCAAGAGACAATAGAAATGGTACCAATTTCAGCGAGCTTAGTTGGTAACATGATAATGCCGGAACCCATCATATTTACCATAGTAAGAATAGTGAGTTGAACGACACCAATTTTATTATTTTTTGCACTCATAATTTTGTCCTCACAAAAGTGCGGTAAGTTTGTACCGCACTTTTTTAGTTAATGATTTAATTTTCGGTTAATACGTATCCATAAGCACGGGTACGTCCATCAAGATCTTTTTGTAAATAAACGCCTTGAATTTCTGGTGCAAAGCCTGGCAATACATTGATACCTTCTTCTAACGCAAGGAAGTATTCTTGTGCAGTCTTACTCCATCTTTCGCCTGGTACAACGCAAAGCACACCTGGCGGATATGGTAAAGCACCTTCTGCCGCGATCCGATTAACGATTTCTGTTAATGGCACAAGTTCTACTTTATTACGTACGAATTCAATATTGGCTTGATGTGGATTCATGACATATTCAGGCAGTGTCGCTTTTCTGAATAAATTGCGTTGTAACGTTTTGACATTACGACTCACATAGAGGTCGTGCATTTCTTGGCATAGACGTTTAATCGTATAGCCTGTATAGCGTTCTTCATTGTTTTTATAAACAGTTGGTAAAACGTCTTTTAACAATGAGTCTTTTTTGATGTGCTGTTCAAATGCAGCGATTTGGGCAACTAATGTTTGCATTTTAGTCAGCGTTTCTGCTGGTGTTAGTAAAAAAAGAATAGAATTTAAGTCACATTTTTCAGGAATGATGCCATTTTCGCGTAAATAGTTAGCTAAAATCGTGGCTGGTATACCAAATTTTTCATATTCGCCAGTTTCGATATCAATTCCTGGTGTCGTTAACATAAATTTGCAAGGATCAACAAAATATTGATTATCTACATAACCTTCAAATTTATGCCATTTATCTTCAGCATGGAATTTGAAAAACTCTAAACTATTAGCCATTTCTTCTGTGTCATAATCTTGCCATTTTTTACCTTTCACATATGGTGGAATGAATGGCTTAATCAGATCACAGCTATTTAATACCATTTTACGTGCTTCAATACCGACTTTTACACAATCATGCCATAAACGGATACCAGCAGGCGTACCTTGGATTTTGGCGTTCACGTCTAAAGTGGCAAATAGCGGATAAAATGGACTCGTTGATGCATGTAACATAAAGGCATTATTAAAATGTTTATGATTACAGTAACGAGCTTGTCCTTTGATATGTTTATCTTTTTTGTGAATTTGAGAGGCTTGTGAGAAACCAGCCTGTTGTTTATGAACAGATTGGGTGACGAAAATACCTGGGTCGTTTTCATTTAATTCTAATAATAATGGCGTGCAATCTCTCATCATTGGAATAAACTGCTCATAACCTACCCAAGCTGAATCAAATAAAATGTAATCACATAAATGACCAATTTTATCGACGACTTGGCGAGCATTATAAATAGTACCGTCATAAGTGCCGAGTTGAATCACTGCAAGGCGGAATGGACGTTGCTGATTTAATTTTTCTGGGGCAACTTCTTTGATTAAAGATTTTAAATAGTCTTCATCAAAACAATGATTATCAATACCACCGATAAAGCCAAATGGGTTACGTGCGGTTTCTAAGTAAATTGGCGTAGCACCCGCTTGAATTAATGCGCCATGATGGATTGACTTGTGATTATTACGATCAAACAGTACAAGATCGCCTGGAGTAAGTAGTGCATTAGTAACGACTTTATTGGCAGAAGAGGTCCCATTTAGTACGAAGTATGTTTTATCTGCATTAAATACTTGTGCCGCATGTTTTTGCGCATCACAGGCTGCACCTTCATGGATGAGTAAATCACCTAATTTTACGTCAGCATTACAAATATCTGAGCGGAAAATATTTTCACCGTAAAAATCATATAAATATCGCCCAGCAGGATGTTTGCGGAAGTACTGACCACCTTGGTGTCCAGGACAATCGAAAGCTGAATTACCCATTTCGACATACTCGCTCAACATTTTGAAGAATGGGGGTAATACTTTTTCTTCGTAGAGGTGCGCCGCTGTTTCAATTTGGCGACTATACAAATTAATATCATAATTGTTCAAATCTTGAACGTGATAAACTTTATCGAAGAATTTCGGGTCTAGGAATTGTCCTTCTTTAACAGCAACAAAGACAGGAATATTAAATTCTGTTGCCTGTATGTTATCAATATAATCTTCAATATCTTCAGCACTAAGTATTATAGCGCCTATATCAGTAAAATCCGTTTCTTGAACAGAAACTAACACTCTTGTTGTATTAAAGTAAGGTCGAATTAATGGACTATATGCAATTTTTAAATTTAACATAAATGACTCCTTTTTTTATTTAAGTAATAAAATTCCTTCCACTATTATTAAATAATGGATAAGAATTGAACTTAATATTTTAATTAATCTTATTTTTATTTATTCATATTTCATGCATAAAAATAGATTAAGTAATATATTAGGTTTTTTGAATGAGAACGGCTAAATTAAATACAGAGGCAATGCATAAGAGAATAAAAATTATATTTCTAAATGTATTGTTGTATTTAACAATAGCGAACTGCCTGTACTAAAGAGTACAGGTGTACTTACAGAAAGCACGCTTAATCAGCGTGATTAGATGAAGATATTTGAGAATTGAAGATAGAATAAGAAAAACAAGAACGATGCGACGGCATCATAATATGTCTTGTTCTACGAATATGTGCCATAATAGAACGCCCTTTGTCGGGGTGGTATTCTTTGTAATAGTCATGTATTAGCATAAAACTCTCCAAGTGTATTTATTTAACATTAGATTGCCTTACTTTATTGATTGTCTAATTTCTCTCATTCTTATTATTTTTGCAAGTTAAATTTATTCATTTGTGATATTTATCACATTTTTTATTCTTGTTTTAACGAAGTATTAATTTTATTAACAATTTTTTAATTTTGTTTTTGATTAAATTATTTATTTTTTAGATTTAATGATTGGGGTGAAATATTTTTTTATTTTCTAAAAAAATACTCCTTTACATAATGTATGTAAAGGAGTAAATGCATTAAAATAGAACCTTAACTTTCATTAAGGTTTTAACGTTGCTTGGAAACGTGCAGATGGATGTAAGATCTTTTGTGCGATATTATCAATTTTAGCTTTATGTGAAAGCTGTTCTAATTGTTGATAAAGATAGATTCCTTTCGTACTATTCGTGTGCCAAAAACTTTGTTCAATAATTGCGGCAACTGAAACTAAAGAGTCAAATTGTTGCTTAATTTGTGTGTGCTTCTCATTCACTTTCTTTTGTAATAATGATGATTCGACACCATGGCGCATAACCTCATCTAAGATTTGGTGAGTTTGAGCAGTAAGTTCTTGTACCCGTTCTGGCGCACAACTAAACTCAATTTTTCCCTCTAAATAAGCTTGCTCTTTATCTTGCCCAAACCAGCTATTTACAGCATAAATGCCAGAGGATTGTTCGCGTAAGGCAAGACGAAGTTTTTCTTGCAAAATATCACCTAATAAATCTAATTGATATTGCAATTCAGGTTGCCATTGGTTTTGAGCGCTGAGATAAATTTCGACTTCTGCACGAGGTTCCTCTAAGCCACGCATCACAAAGGGTTTACTCGGTGTGTTTGGCGAAACATCATAAGCTTGGCGCACTTGAGTATTCACAGGGATAGAAGCTAAGTATTTTTTAGCCAATGTTTCTGCTTGTTTCTGACTAATATCACCAATAATAAAGTAAGTAAAATCAGTTTTTCCTAGCACTGCCTGACGATAGAATTCTGTGAGTTGCTGTGCTGAAAAGGACAATAATTCTTTACGGTTTGGACTGTAAACGGTCGTAATATTGGGATAACGTAATGCAGAAACGTTTTGTATAAACTCCGTTTCTTTGTCTACTTGGCGGAAGTAATCTATTGTTTCTTTCTTATAGCGTTCAAGGGCTTGTTCAGATACTGCTGTGCCTTGTAGTTTTAATCGAAACAATTTCAATAAATCATCAAGCTGATCTGTTTTTCCTACTGCTGTAAATCCTTGTTTGTAATCATCTACAATTGTTGCTAAAGCAATTGGGCTTTGACTAAATAATTGGTTAATATCAGAGAGTGTTAGACTACCTACACCAGAATCGTCAGTTAAAGTGACCGCAGTTTTGAATAGATGGTAGTCTTTAGGTGCAACAGAGCGTAATCCTCCACTTGTAATCGCTTTAAAATAGACTTGGTTCGGGGTTTTATCGCTGTAGTGATAAATCAATTTGCTGCCATTCGCTAATTGATATTCTGTAATATCACCTTTTTGCCAATATTTCTGTTTTTTGACTTCACCACTTGCGATATCTATTACTGGCATTTCTACTTTTTGTTTTTGTTGTGTCCAGCTATGTTGTGGTGTGGTAATGGTTTGTTGCCACATTTTTTCGACATCACTTTGTTTTAGCGACAATGTTGTTGCTGGATAAGGCTGAGTGATTAACAGTAATTTCGCTTTGATATCTAATAATTGTTTAAAGTGTTGATTAATATCATTTAGCGTAATTTCTTTTAAAAAGTGTTGATTAAGACGATAACGATCTTCAATGCTAATAACGATTTGATTATTCGCGGCCGATACAATGAGATCATCTGCAATTTTTAAACTACCTGATTTGATCGTCCGTTGTTTTTCATTGAGTTTAACTAAACGAGAGATTTCTTGCTGGAATTCTTGCTCAGAGAAACCATGCTGCTTAATCTCGGCGATAAATGAAAATAAGGATTGTGTTACTTTTTGATAGTCAGTATCAAATAATTGTAATAAGAAAATGTTTTGTAAGGTTTCTTTACCTAAATGTGTACGGTAGAAATTGGCGGATTCTATTTTTTGATTTTCGACTTGTTCCCATGTTTGTAAACGTAAGTTAGTCAAACGAATTAGAATTTGTTGAATTAAGTCTTGTTTATAGGACGCAAGTGTATTTTTTTCTTTGAATTCTTCAAAAAAACTGAATTCAATTGTGGGAATGTTTGTGCCTTTTTCTGAAATACTGGCAAGGCGCCACTGATTTACTAATGGAATAGAAAAATCAATTTTTTGTAATGGTGTTTTACTGATTGGATTAGCAATATTAAGTTGCTCTTTTAACAGCGCTGTGACTTCTCGTGGATTAATATCACCAACAATAATGACAGACATATTATCTGGACGATACCATTTATGATAAAAATCGGCAACACGTTGTCTAGAAATATTGCGGATAATATTCATATCGCCAATCGGATCACGTAAAACATAACGAGAGCCAGCCATTTCGACAGCACTTTTTTTATCACCCAAACGTAGCATCGGGCTTAAACGACGGCGCCATTCTTCCTGCACAATACCACGTTCATTATCTAAATCTTTTTGCAAGATAGTTAAATTGTGCATCCATTCATTTAACACATCGAAAGCTAATACAAGACTTTGATTGTCATTTTTATCTAAATTCAAAGTATAAACAGTATTCTCAAAATCAGTGAACGCATTGATATCACGGGCAAATTTCATGCCTAATTTTTCAAGCGCATTAATAATTTGATTCTCGGGGAATTTTTTTGAACCATTAAATGCCATATGCTCAACTAAATGGGCAATGCCTTTTTGGTCATCATCTTCATGCATAGAACCTGCATTTACCACGAGGCGAATATAAACTCGCTTAGCAGGCTCAGTATTTTGCATGACATAATAGGTTAAACCATTTTCTAGTTTGCCATGTTGAACATTGCGATCAAAAGGCAGCTGTTCAGAATGAGTTTGAGTTGTTGAGTGACAAGCAAATAGAAACAAAAATGCACTTAAAAGTGCGGTCAGTTTTTTCATTATTTTTTTACCTAGTATAGGATCAACAAAATCTACGTATTATTAATATAACACGTAGATTCTTTTAGTTAGACAATGATTAATTAAAATTCATAACCCACTTCAAGCCAGAATTCACGACCTGGTGTGTAGATGCTATATTCGGATGTACTTGAAATCGAAACAGAGCGAATTTTTCGTGTTTGATTTAAGACATTCAGAATATCAGCTTGAACATAAACATTATGTTTTCCCGCAAAGTTAGGTTGCCAGCGGATGCTTGAGTCCCATTGTGTATGTGTGCCGTAGTCAAAAGTACGGAAACGCGGAATACCATCGGGATGGTTTATATCAAGTTCATCATACCCTTTAATCGGTGCTTTAATATACACTTTATTTGACCAAGTTAAATCCCAATTAGGCATAGCCATATCAAGACCTAAACGAGCGATCCAATCTTCTGTATTAGAATTCACTTTTTGTTGCATGGTTTTACGATCCATTAAACGACCATCTAAATAAACGGGATCATTCGGGTTGAGTGAATTCGCTAAGTCAGCTCGTTTTGTTTTTAACCAATCGAATCCAAGTGACGCATTCCAGTAAGTTTTACCTAATTGCCAAGGTTCAATATTATTGATTTGGATAGTGTGAATATCTACTTTATAATTATTCGCGTTACTATAATATTTCGCATATTCAGGACGACCGATCTTATTGATTTGTTTACGTTTTAAGATTATGCGATTTTTATTTTCACGGTGGATATAGCCTAATTTAAATAACAAGTTACGATATTCTTGTTCAAAGCTTAGGCTCAATTCGTCTGCATAAGGCGTTTTTAAACGACCAGATAATTGGAAATCACGAATATTAGTCGTATCTCGATTAATTTTTAAAATTTCATTAGTCAATTTCAGTGACGCAAAAGAACGTCCATAATAGCGGTTTAAACCTAAACTTAAACGCGTTTCCTCTAGTGGTTTAAATCTTACAACAAAACGGGGAGCAATATTATTATTTTTTAAATAATCATCACGCTCAAATCGAATACCTGGGCGTAATTCAAGTTTTTTCCAGCTAATTAAGTCTTCAGCATATAAAGCAACATTCTGGTAACGCGTTTTTGCACTCCCTTTTGGTGTCACACTAGTTGAGAACCAAAGAATATCAGGCTTTCCTAATTCTGCTTGACCTATTCTAGAATAGACATCTTTAGGGCGATAGAATTTATATCGCGTAAATTGATAAATTCCGCCTAATGAAATAGAGTGTGTGAATGGGCCTAAATCAAATGGTTCGAAGGCATATTCAGTAGAATAATGGAGATTCTGTTGTGTTAGTTGACTATCCCCATAGCCCCCTTTTTCATAATCATATAATACATCGTAGTTCTGATCCATCACACTTACTATATCTACATGATTAGAACTGGAATGGCGTTTATCTTTAAAATGATCATAGGCTAACGTATTTGTCCAAACACCTGAATTAAACGTACGAATCCAAGCTAATGTTGTACCAAATGCTTTATGATAGTCAGAGACGTTACTATTCAAGTTTGTTTGAGAATATTTTTCTTCACGATAATTTGAATAACGAGTACTCAGCTCTAAACGATTATTATCGTTAATTGTCCAGTTAAAATTTAAAAGAGCATTATCAGAATCACGAGTATGTGCTTGTTGGTGTAATTGTGCTTCCGTAGAGAAGCCAATGAGACGATATTGATCAATACGTGAGGTACGGCGACTTAATCCAAATACTAATCCTAAGTTGTCCGTCAATCCTTTTTCAGTAACAAGACTAAAGTTATGTTTTGCGTACTTAGGTTGTAAATCAGTTGCACCATCTAATCCTGGTCTGACTTTATTTAACACTTTTTTTGAGTCGCCATGTTCTACAAATTTTCCCCATGAGGAATTGGTTGTACGATATTTTAATTTAATACCATCTTTACCACTGTATTGTTTTGTTTTAGCAATGACAGCGCCACCAGTAAATCCGCCAAGGCTAGCAGAAACATTACTGTCTTGTACTTCAACTTTAGATAACATATTCGCATCAAAGAAATAAGCTTGTGTATGTGAAATACCAGGTAAAGTTTGCATTGCCCCATCAAATAATTCACTTTCAATTGTTAAATCATTATTGACGTTAACATTATCTACAAAGTAAGCAGTTTGATTAGCATCTGCTCCATTAATTGAAATATTTTCTGGTTTAATTTCACCACGCTGTAATCCATTTTGATCGCTATTTTCATAACGTACATGCGGATTCGAGCGTAAATAATCAGTAATATTGCCATTGGTGACAGGTATTTTTTTCATGTCATCCTGAGTCACACTTTGTGTTGATGTCATTGATTTATTTTGATCACCATACACAACGATTTCAGTTAGCATATTGCTTTTTTCTTGATTCTCTTCTTTTGCATCCGTTTTTGCATAAACAGGTGTGATAGCGGCACAGACCAAAATTGCAATAAGCCCTTTCTTAAATGTTTTTAATTGAGGTTCCATTTTTTTCTTCTCTTTTTTATTTGCTAAAATTGATAACAATTATCAATTTTATTTTTATTTTAGCTTTTTTGTAAAGAGAAAAATGAATAAAAATGTAACAAATTGATCAAAAATTCTTCTTTGACAAAATTTTTAAAAAATTGACCGCACTTTATGCTTGTAAAATAATGAAAAGTCTTCTGCGCTATTTGTGGATTATGATATGCTTTGGCACAATTTTTAGATGAAAAAAGAGTATTTTATATGCAAAAAAATATTGTGATTACAGTGGATGGTCCAAGTGGTGCTGGTAAGGGTACGCTATGTTATGCGTTGGCAGAGACGTTGGGTTTTGCGCTGTTAGATAGTGGGGCAATTTATCGTGTTACGGCACTGGCTGCGTTGAAAAAGAGAGTGGTATTAGATAGTGAAAATACTTTAGCTGAATTAGCGAGAAAACTGGATGTTCAGTTCTTACCACAGGATGGTGAAGTAAAAATTATTTTGAATGATGAAAATGTGAGTGCTCAAATTCGTACTCAAGAAGTGGCTGAAGCAGCTTCTAAAATTGCCGTTTTCCCCCAAGTGCGAGCAGCGCTGCTACAACTTCAACAGGATTTTTCTACTGCAAAAGGGCTAATCGCAGATGGACGTGATATGGGGACCGTTGTTTTTCCACAAGCGCAAGTAAAACTGTTTTTAGATGCAAGTGCAGAAGAAAGGGCAAAAAGACGTTATAAACAGTTGCAAAATAAAGGGATTAGTGGTAACTTTGACCAGATTTTAGCCGAGATAAAAGAGCGTGACTTTCGAGATAGAAATCGCGCGGTCGCGCCCCTCAAACCTGCTGAAGATGCTTTATTGTTGGACAGTACAACATTAACGATTGATGAAGTTATTCAACAAGCCTTAAGTTATATTCAGCAACGTCTTGATATTAAAGCTTAAATTATTTTTGACCGTTTGTTCAAGGAAGAATGAACATGTATTCTCAACCCCACATTCAACGGATTTTGAAGTGGACGTTATTATATTTTAAATTGAAGATTAATTATGACTGAATCTTTTGCTCAACTATTTGAAGAATCATTAAAAGAACTTGAAACCCGTCAAGGTTCTATCGTTAGCGGTACTGTTGTTGCTATTCAAAAAGGCTTTGTGCTTGTTGACGCTGGTTTAAAATCTGAATCAGCAATCCCTGTTGAAGAATTCTTAAACGCACAAGGCGAATTAGAAGTTCAAGTTGGTGATGTAGTTAATGTTGCGTTAGATGCTGTTGAAGATGGTTTCGGTGAAACCAAACTTTCTCGTGAAAAAGCCGTTCGTCACGAATCTTGGATTGAATTAGAAAAAGCATACGAAGAACAGGCAACTGTTATCGGTTTAATCAACGGTAAAGTGAAAGGTGGTTTCACAGTTGAGTTAAACGGTGTTCGTGCATTCTTACCAGGTTCATTAGTAGATACTCGCCCAGTTCGCGAAACGCTACACTTAGAAGGTAAAGAATTAGAGTTTAAAGTGATTAAACTTGACCAAAAACGTAACAATGTTGTTGTTTCTCGTCGTGCTGTAATTGAATCAGAAAACAGCCAAGAACGTGAACAAGTTCTTGAAACCTTACAAGAGGGTTCTGAAGTTAAAGGTATTGTTAAGAATTTAACTGACTACGGTGCATTCGTAGATTTAGGTGGCGTTGACGGTTTATTACATATCACAGATATGGCTTGGAAACGTGTTAAACACCCAAGTGAAATCGTGAATGTTGGTGATGAAATCACGGTTAAAGTATTAAAATTTGATAAAGATCGTACTCGTGTATCTTTAGGCTTAAAACAATTAGGTCAAGATCCTTGGGTTGCAATCGCTGAAAATCACCCAGTAAACAGCAAATTAACAGGTAAAGTAACTAACTTAACGGATTATGGTTGTTTTGTTGAAATTTTAGATGGCGTTGAAGGTTTAGTTCACGTATCTGAAATGGATTGGACAAACAAAAATATTCACCCATCTAAAGTGGTTAGCTTAGGTGA
This sequence comes from Pasteurella oralis, assembly GCF_042681465.1. Classification (NCBI taxonomy): domain Bacteria; kingdom Pseudomonadati; phylum Pseudomonadota; class Gammaproteobacteria; order Pasteurellales; family Pasteurellaceae; genus Pasteurella; species Pasteurella oralis. Next base: position 99,293 of record NZ_JBHUFP010000015.1, on the reverse strand, counting down.
TGTTGTTGAAGTCATGGTATTAGAAATTGATGAAGAACGTCGTCGTATTTCTTTAGGCTTAAAACAATGTAAACCTAACCCATGGTTGCAATTTGCTGAAACTCATAACAAAGGTGATAAAGTTGAAGGTAAAATTAAATCAATCACTGATTTCGGTATCTTCATCGGCCTTGAAGGTGGTATCGACGGTTTAGTTCACTTATCTGATATTTCTTGGAATGTATCTGGTGAAGAAGCCGTGCGTAACTACAAGAAAGGTGACGAAGTTGCAGCAGTCGTTTTACAAGTTGATGCAGTAAAAGAGCGTATCTCTTTAGGTATCAAACAACTGGAAGAAGATCCATTCAACAACTTTGTTGCAGTCAACAAAAAAGGTGCAGTATTAAGCGCTACAGTTGTTGAAGCTGATGCAAAAGGTGCAAAAGTTGAATTAGAAGGCGGTGTTGAAGGTTATATCCGTGCTGCTGATTTAACTAATGAAGTCAATGCGGGTGATGTTGTTGAAGCAAAATACACTGGTGTTGATCGTAAAGCACGTATTGTTCATTTATCTGTACGTGCAAAAGACCAAGCTGAAGAAGCTGCAGCAGTTGCGACTGTGAATAACAAGCAAGAAGAAGTTGCTATTCCAAATGCAATGGCTGAAGCATTCAAAGCAGCTAAAGGTGAATAATTAAATTTCCCTTGTAAAAGTATGGCTAGCGTGAATTGTTCACGCTAGCTTTATATATTAAGTTAGGAGAAAATTATGACTAAATCAGAGCTTATTGAGCGTTTAGTTCAAAAAAATCATTCAATTGCTGCAAAAGACGTTGAAAATGCAGTAAAAGAAATTTTGGACCAAATGTCATTCGCCTTAGAAAACGGTAAGCGTATTGAAGTGAGAGGATTTGGTAGTTTCTCTTTGCATTATCGTCAACCTCGTTTAGGACGTAATCCTAAAACAGGTGAACAAGTGAAATTAGACGCAAAATCTGTACCGCACTTTAAAGCTGGTAAAGAGCTGAGAGAGCGTGTTGATATTTACGCATAATTTCAACTAACTTTATATAACGACACCTTAAAGTGTCGTTTTTTGTATTTATTTTTGGCATAATGAGAAAGCTCATTTTTGTCAGGAGATAGTTGATGATTAAATATATTTTAGGATTAGTACTTGTACTTGCCATTGTACTTGTTGCAGTCACTATTGGCGCGAATAATGACCAGATCATTAGTTTCAACTATATGGTAGCGCAAAGTGAATTCCGTTTATCAACTTTAGTTGCGATTTTATTTGGTTTAGGCTTAATTTTAGGTTGGTTAATTAGCGCTATCTTTTATATCAAATTAAAATTGAAAAACATGTCATTAACTCGTCAAATTAAACGTCAAACTTTACAAATTAATGAATTAACCACAGCTCGAGATAAGGCTATTAAATAATGCTCGAGTTACTCTTCCTACTTTTACCTATTGCGGCTGCTTATGGCTGGTATATGGGACATCGTAGTGCAAAAAAAGATCAGGAAGATATGACCAATAAACTCTCCCGTGATTATGTCACGGGAGTAAATTTTCTTTTATCAAATCAACCAGATAAAGCGGTTGATTTGTTTCTTGATATCCTACAGAAGCAAGAAGCGGAAAACGAGATAGATAGTGCTTCACAGTTTGAAGCAGAATTAACATTAGGTAACCTTTATCGTTCTCGAGGTGAAGTTGATCGTGCACTACGTATTCACCAAGCGCTAGATCGCAGTCCTGATTATACTTTTGAACAAAAACTGCTTGCTAAACAACAATTAGCAAAAGATTTTATGGCTGTTGGTTTTTATGATCGGGCGGAAACGCTCTATATTATGTTAGTTGATGAACCTGATTTTGCCGAAAATGCGCTACAACAATTGGCTGTGGTTTATCAAAAAACAAAAGAATGGAAAAAAGCGATTAATGTCGCTGAAAAGCTTGCTAAGATTTCGCCTCAACAAAATAATATTGAATTAGCACAATATTATTGTGAATATGCGCAGAGTTTATCTTCTGAGCATAAACAAAAGCCAAGAATGTTATTAGAATCAGCTTTAAAAGTCGCGCCGAACTGTGTTCGTGCTTCTATTTTATTAGGTGAAAGTTTAGTTCAAGAAAAGCAATATCAACAGGCTGTTGGCATATTAGAAAATGTACTTGAACAAAACCCTGCTTATGTTGGAGAAGTTTTAGGCTTATTGAAAGATTGTTATCATAAATTAAATCAATTAGAAAGTTTTGAGCTATTTTTGATTAAAGCCAGTCGTATTACTAAAAATAGTGCTGTAGAACTTGCCCTATCCGATCTTATTGAGGAAATGGATGGTAAAAGTGCTGCACAAGCAAAACTCTATCAAAAGTTAAATCAGCATCCAACAACATTTTTATTTCATCGTTTTATTCAATATCAAATTACTGATGCAGAAGAAGGACGAGGAAAAGAAAGTCTCGTTTTGCTACATAAAATGGTAGGCGAGCGTATTAGGCAGAACTTTGATTACCGTTGTGCTAATTGTGGTTATCAAACCCATAAATTGGTATGGTGTTGTCCATCATGCCGTCATTGGGAAAGTATTAAGCCTATTGAAGATTAACAAACGCAACATAATTAATTGAACACTGAGAGGGAAAATTATGACGAATAAAATTATTGTGGCGCTAGATTATGAAAAAGAAGCAGAAGCATTAGCGTTGGTTGATCAAATTGATCCGAGTTTATGCCGTTTAAAAGTGGGTAAAGAAATGTTTACTACACTTGGTACTAAATTTGTTAAAGCATTACATAATCGTAATTTTGATGTATTTCTCGATCTGAAATTTCATGATATTCCCAATACAGTTGCAAGAGCAGTACGTTCTGCGGCGGATTTAGGCGTGTGGATGGTAGATTTGCATGCAAGTGGCGGTTTGCGCATGATGGAAGAGGCGAAAAAAATTCTTGAACCTTATGGTAAGGATGCACCTATGCTGATTAGTGTCACAGTGCTGACGAGTATGGAAGATCTTGATTTACTCCAAATTGGTATTAATGCTTCGCCGATGGAACAAGTGATCCGTTTAGCGAATTTAACACAACGTGCAGGATTAGATGGGGTAGTATGTTCACCACAAGAAGTTGAAATTTTACGTGCAAATTGTGGTAAAAATTTCAAATTGATTACACCGGGGATTCGTCCAATTGGTAGTGATTTTGGTGATCAACGCCGTGTGATGACCCCTGCAGGTGCAATTCAAGCGGGCTCAGATTATTTGGTGATTGGTCGCCCAATCACACAAGCAGAAAATCCAGCCGAAATGCTTAAGGCAATTAATGCTTCATTACCAACAAATTAGTGTGAATGTTATGAGTAGTGAATTAGTTTATTCTACTGAGCTTGGTCGAATTAAAACAGAAAAGCCAAAAGTTACACGTCTCAAAGGAGATGGGATTGTCCGTATTCAACGTCAAGTTAGTGGACGTAAAGGCAGTGGTGTTTGTGTCATTACTGGTTTAGATTTATCGGATGCTGAATTAAAATTACTTGCCGCAGAGCTTAAGAAACGTTGTGGTTGTGGTGGTTCTGTGAAGGATGGTAACATTGAAATTCAAGGAGAAAAGCGAGATTTACTCAAGCAATTGCTTGAGCAAAAAGGATATGCAGTAAAACTCGCTGGTGGTTAGTAGGCATTTTTCTTGTAAAAGAAAAGGATTGAAATTTAATCGTTTCAATCCTTTTTTGTTTGCTTTTTATTTAAATAAAATAGGCGATAATGATTACACTCACTAAACATAGTATTGAGGAGACAAGAGAGGCTTTTTTAAGTGGATAGTCTTTTTTATTGAATGCTTTTATAGACTCCATAATATACATAATGATCAGTGACATTTTTACAATGAAAAAAGGTTCGGCACTATGATCAAAAAGGATAAAGAGGCTGATACCTGTCCCAAGCAATAGGGTATCCGTTAAGTGCGGTAAGATTTTAAGGAGTGTATATTGACGCCAATTTTTACCAGTTAACACCATTGTTGCTCGTATGATTAATAAAGCCAAGCTTAGAAATGCACAAATAATATGTGTATAAATTAAGTTAATTGCCATAGTTCTCCCACACACAAATAAAAAAGCAGTAGCAATTACTGCTTTTGTTCAATCAATTATTTATTCTGCTGAAATCTCTTCAATTTCGACCACACTTTCATTACTGAACGTTTCTGAATCTTCATCATCAACTTCGCAAACACGCTGTAAGCCGACTAAAGTTTCATTTTCTGCGGTACGAATTAAACGCACACCCTGTGTATTACGACCAACAATACTGATCTCACTTACGCGCGTACGAACTAATGTTCCTGCATCAGTAATCAACATAATTTGATCAGCTTCATCCACTTGTGTTGCAGCAACAACTTTACCATTACGTTCACTCACTTTAATTGAGATAACTCCTTTAGTGTTACGTGATTTAGTTGGATATTGTTCTAATTCCGTACGTTTGCCATAACCATTTTGTGTTGCAGTAAGAATTGCTCCTTCCCCTTTTGGAATGACTAATGAAACAACTTTATCGACATTCAAATCCAGTACATCATTTGCGTTGTCATCTAAAATTTCTTCAATTTCGACCGCACTTTCATCTTCAGACATGTCATTAGTCAATGCTAGTTTAATACCACGTACACCAGTTGCAGCACGCCCCATTGCACGTACAGCACTCTCGTTAAAGCGTACGACACGCCCTTGTGCTGAGAAGAGCATGATTTCATTGCTGCCATCGGTAATATCTACACCGATTAATTCGTCTTCATCGCGTAGATTTAACGCAATGATGCCACTTGAACGTGGACGACTAAATTCAGTTAAGGCAATTTTCTTCACAGTACCACCTGCAGTTGCCATTACTACGAATTTATCTTCTTCATAAGCAGTAACTGGGAGAATCGCAGTAATACGTTCATTCTCATCTAACGGCAAGATATTGACGATTGGACGACCGCGAGCACCACGACTGGCTTGTGGTAATTGATATACTTTCAGCCAATATAAGCGTCCACGACTTGAGAAGCAGAGGATAGTATCATGTGTATTGGCAACGAGTAAACGCTCAATGAAATCTTCTTCTTTCGTTTTTGCCGCCGATTTGCCTTTACCACCACGACGCTGTGCTTCGTAATCAGTTAATGGTTGATATTTGACATAGCCTTCGTGTGAAAGGGTGACAACCACATCTTCTTGTGCGATTAAGTCTTCAAGATTAATATCCGCAGAGCTTGCTGTGATTTCAGTACGACGAGGATCATTAAATTGCTCGCGAATTTGTGCGAGTTCTTCACGGATCACTTCCATTAGGCGTTCTGGACTGCGTAAGATATAAAGCAATTCACCGATGACATCGAGTAATTTTTTATATTCATCTAGAATCTCATCGTGCCCTAAGTTGGTTAATTTTTGTAAACGTAAGTCTAGGATTGCTTGCGCTTGTACTTCTGTTAAATAGTACATACCATCACGAATACCGTATTGTTCTTCTAGCTCTTCTGGGCGAGCAGCGTCAACGCCTGTTGCAGCAAGCATATCTGCGACATGACCCAATTGCCATGCTTGCGCTAATAAGGCACGTTTAGCGCTTTCAGGATTTGGTGCACGACGAATTAATTCAATAATGGGATCGACATTGGCTAGCGCAATCGCCAAACCTTCTAAGATATGTGCACGTTCACGTGCTTTACGTAATTCATATACTGTACGACGAGTGACGACTTCGCGACGATGTAAGACGAAAGCTTCGATTAATTGTTTTAAATTTAATAATTTTGGCTGACCTTTGTCTAACGCAACAATGTTGATACCAAAAGTCACTTGTAATTGAGTTAACGCATATAGATTATTCAGGACGACTTCACCCACAGCATCACGTTTGATTTTAATTTCAATACGCATACCATCTTTGTCTGATAAGTCAGTAATTGCGCTAATACCTTCCACTTTTTTCTCTTTGACTAAATCTGCAATTTTTTCAATGAGCTTTGCTTTATTGACTTGATAAGGAATTTCGTGCACGACGATAGTTTCACTGCCTTTCTCATCAGCTTCCACTTCAGCTTTAGCGCGGACATAAATTTTGCCACGACCAGTCTTATATGCATCTTCGATACCTTTACGACCATTGATTAATGCGGCAGTAGGAAAGTCTGGTCCCGGGATATAAGTCATTAATTCATCAATCGTAATTTCGTTGTTTTCAATATAAGCTAAACAACCATCTAATACTTCGCCTAAGTTATGTGGTGGGATATTGGTTGCCATCCCAACGGCAATACCAGAGGAACCATTTACTAAAAGTGCAGGAACTTTGGTAGGTAATACTTCTGGGATTTGTTCTGAACCATCATAGTTTGGTACAAAGTTAACAGTTTCTTTGTCAAGATCAGCTAATAATTCATGGGCGATTTTGGTCATACGCGCTTCGGTATAACGCATTGCCGCCGCGGCATCACCATCAATTGACCCGAAGTTACCTTGTCCATCGACTAACATATAACGTAAGGAGAATGGTTGTGCCATACGGACGAGAGTGTCGTAAACCGCACTATCACCATGAGGGTGATATTTACCGATAACATCTCCAACGATACGTGCTGATTTGCGGTAAGGCTTGTTGTACGCATTACCGCCTTCATGCATGGCAAATAACACACGACGATGTACAGGTTTTAAACCGTCACGTACGTCAGGTAACGCACGTCCTACGATGACTGACATCGCGTAATCAAGATATGAAGACTTCAGTTCTTCTTCGATGCTGATTGGGCTAATATCTTGATGAATAGTATCTTGGACTAAATCGGTCATTGAAAACTTCCTAATCATTGAGTTTGATTAATCAAAAAATTGATGGAATTATAGCATAAAATCTGTTGTTCCCCTAATTTTATAGTGAAATTTTATGGGATTTGAGGAATAATAACGCATTGTTTCTATTCAAAATCATAAGAAGAAAGCGCATGCAAAATATTGATCAACAAGAACTTGATAAATTTGAAAAAATGGCGAAAAGCTGGTGGGATCCGCAAGGTGATTTTAAACCAATCCATCAACTTAACCCGTTGCGTTTAAGTTACATTGCTCAACAAGCCAATGGGCTAGTGGGTAAAAAAGTATTAGATGTTGGTTGTGGTGGCGGTATTTTGTCAGAAAGCATGGCAAAACAAGGGGCAAACGTGACGGGGATTGATATGTCATCTGCGCCTTTGCAAGTCGCCAAAAACCATGCACAAGCAAGTGGTTTGATGATTGATTATCAGCAAATTACCATAGAAGAATTTTTGCAAAAACAGACCGCACTTTATGGTGAAAATTGGCAAACAGAGAAGTTTGACGTGATTACTTGTATGGAAATGCTAGAACATGTACCTGATCCCAGTTCGATTATTGAAAGTTGTAAGCAATTGTTGAAGCCAAATGGTGTACTTTTTTTCTCAACAATTAATCGGACCTTAAAAGCTTGGGCATTGGTGATCATTGGTGCTGAATATGTACTAAAAATGTTGCCGAAAGGGACACATGATTATGAAAAATTCATTAAACCCGCAGAATTGTTGAATTGGTGTGATGAATCTCAGTTAACTTGCCTCGATATGGTTGGTTATCATTACAATCCATTGACTGGTAAATTTTGCCTCAATAAAGATGTGAGTGCTAACTATATGGCGAGTTTTAAAATCATGTCTTAACACAATATAGCATGCTATATAACAGTTCGTTTAATGTTTAATTAGCTAAACTACTTTTCAGCTGAATTGGCTTGTTTCTAAGAATATGCACCTGAAAAATGAAATTCCTATCTTCATTTTTTCAGGTGCATTTTATTATTACAGGTTGTTATTCACTCTCTGGGTTAATCACTTCAATATCAGCGTGACTATGTAACCCACGTGGTAATTGCGTCCCTTTTCTGCCTCGTTCTGCACGGAATTTTTGCAGATCTTCAGGTTTTAATGTAATTTTCCGTTTACCTGAATGGAAAACTAATGTCGAGTTTTCTTTAATTAATAGCAAACGTACGAGTAACTCTGTACGTGCCTTTGCATTGGCTGCGGGAATCGTCACAATTTTGTTACCTTTACCTTTGGCAAGTGATGGTAAATCTTTGGCTGGAAAGATTAACATTCTACCTGCCGAGGTAAGCGCAACTAATAGGGCATTTTCATCAGTTAGTGTTAGTGGTGCCAGTACTTTGGCATTTTCAGGTAATGAAATCAGCGCCTTACCTGCTTTATTACGTGCAACTAAATCCTCAAATTTACAAATGAAACCATATCCAGCGTCGGATGCCATGAGTAATGCCTGATTTTCATTTTCAATTAAAACTTGTTCAATTGTTGCCCCTGTCGGCAATGTCAATTTACCTGTCAATGGTTCGCCTTGTGAACGTGCAGAAGGTAAGGTTAATGGATCTAAAGCATAGCTTCGTCCAGTGCTATCAATGAATACTACAGCTTGATTGCTTTTACCGTAGGCATGAGCAAGATAGTTATCACCTGCTTTATAACTGATGTTTTGTACATCAATATCATGTCCTTTCGCACAACGTACCCAGCCCATTTCTGAGAGAATGACAGTGATAGGTTCTGCAGGTGTCATTTCACTTTCTGAAATAGCTTTGGCTTCTGTGCGTTCCACTAATGGTGATAAACGCGGGCTTGCATAGGTTTTTGCATCTTGTTGGATTTCTTTTTTGATTAAGGAATTTAAGCGACGTTCAGAACCTAAAATCAGTTGTAAACTATCACGTTCTTGTTCTAAACGATCTTTTTCCGCTTGGAGTTCGTGTTCTTCTAATTTTGCTAAATGACGTAAACGTAAGTTTAAAATAGCTTCTGCTTGCTCATCCGCTAAATTAAAACGTGCCATTAACACTGATTTGGGTTCATCTTCATGACGAATAATATGAATGACTTCATCAATATTGAGATAAGCAATCATTAAACCATCAAGAATATGTAAGCGAGTTAAGACTTTATCAAGACGGTGTTGTAAACGACGAGTCACAGTATGACGACGGAATGTGAGCCATTCAGTAAGAATTTGAACTAAGTTTTTGACGGCAGGTTTATTGTCTAACCCTATCATATTCATATTGACACGATAGCTTTTTTCCAAATCTGTTGTAGCAAATAAATGTGCCATGAGTGCCTCTACATCAATACGATTAGAGCGTGGCACAATCACAATACGGATTGGATTTTCATGATCCGCTTCATCACGAATATCTTCTACCATTGGCAGTTTTTTGGCTGTCATTTGATCAGCAATTTGAGCAATGACCTTTGAGGGGGAAGCTTGGTGTGGCAGAGCTGTGATAATAATTTCACCATCTTCTTTTTTCCATACTGCACGCATACGTACAGAGCCACGACCTTGCTCATATAATTTACGAATGTCTTCTTTCGAAGAAATAATTTCGGCTTCTGTTGGATAATCTGGTCCTTGTACTACGCTTAATAAATCATCTAATGTAGCTTTAGGATTATCAATCAACATGACTGCGGCATCGGCAATTTCGTTAATATTATGTGGTGGAATATCTGTTGCCATCCCTACTGCAATGCCAGTGGTACCATTTAATAAAATATGTGGTAAGCGCGCGGGCAAATATTGTGGTTCAGATAATGTACCATCGAAGTTAGGTTGATAATCAACAGTACCTTGCCCTAATTCAGATAAGAGAATGTCAGCAATTTTGGATAAGCGCGATTCAGTATAACGCATTGCCGCGAAAGACTTAGGATCATCAGGTGCGCCCCAGTTCCCTTGCCCATCTACTAATGGATAGCGATAAGAGAAAGGCTGTGCCATCAATACCATCGCTTCGTAGCAAGCTGAGTCACCATGTGGATGGAACTTACCCAGCACATCACCTACTGTGCGCGCTGATTTTTTATATTTGGCTGCGGCATTTAAGCCTAGTTCAGACATGGCATAAATAATACGGCGTTGTACGGGTTTTAAGCCATCGCCAATAAAAGGTAATGCACGGTCCATAATGACGTACATAGAATAATTTAAATAAGCTTTTTCAGTGAACGTGCGTAATGGCGTTTGTTCAATGCCTTCGTAGTTGATTGTGTTCATAATGTTGTTTTGGTTTTGAGGTTAATTTTATATCTTATATATCTGCTTTCACCGATGGTGACCTTCTTTCTTTTGCTTGTCCAAAAAAAGAAAGAGGGCAAACAGAAAAGCACTCGACTAAACAGTTTATCCTCATTACGAAAAATTTTTCTTTACGCAAAATAAGTTGTTTTTGCTTTGCTTCGCAACTTTCTTACTGAGAAATCTTTCTTCATTTGGGCGGTTTGCGTGAGGAAATTTGGATAAAATCCACCGCACTTTTCTATTTAGCTATTTCTATTAATAAATTTATTTAGTGCAGAAATTCCAATTTATACACTCAAGTCAACTTGATCGCCTTTAGTTTGTAGCCAATTTTTGCGATCCTCTGAGCGTTTTTTCGCGAGTAACATGTCCATTAATTCTAAGGTTTCTGCACCGTTATCTTCTTCTTTATTGTAAGTCAGCTGTACTAAACGACGAGTGTTTGGATCCATTGTGGTCTCGCGTAATTGGATAGGATTCATTTCACCGAGACCTTTAAAACGTTGTACGTTGGGCTTCCCTTTTTTGTTTTTCAGACGATCTAAAATCGCTTCTTTTTCCCCTTCATCTAAGGCATAGAACACTTCTTTACCTAAATCAATACGATAGAGCGGTGGCATGGCGACATAAACGTGACCATTTTGGACCAATTTAGGGAAATGGCGTAAAAATAACGCGCAGAGTAGTGTGGCAATATGTAGACCGTCTGAATCCGCATCAGCAAGAATACAGACTTTACCATAGCGTAATTGGGATAGATCTTCATTGTCAGGATCAATACCTAGTGCAACAGCGATATCATGAATTTCGTTGGAAGACAGGACTTGTTCAGATGACACTTCCCAGGTGTTTAAAATTTTCCCGCGTAAAGGTAAGATAGCTTGATATTCTCGATCTCGTGCTTGTTTAGCCGATCCTCCCGCAGAGTCACCTTCTACTAAGAATAACTCAGTTTTCGCTAAATCTTGTTGGCTACAATCGGCAAGTTTACCAGGTAACGCAGGACCGCTAACTAATTTTTTACGGACGACTTTTTTTGCTGCCCGTAAACGACGTTGTGCTGAGCTAATTGCTATTTCGGCAAGTTGTTCTGCTTGTGATATATGTTGATTGAGCCATAGACTAAAGGCGTCTTTTACTACGCCGCTAACAAAAACCGCACTTTGGCGTGACGATAAGCGCTCTTTGGTTTGTCCTGCAAATTGAGGATCTTGCATTTTTAGCGACAGCACATAAGCACAGCGTTCCCAAATGTCATCCGCTGTCAATTTTACACCACGTGGTAACAAGTTACGGAATTCACAGAACTCGCGCATAGCATCAAGCAAACCTTGGCGTAGTCCGTTAACATGTGTTCCGCCTTGAATAGTTGGAATCAAGTTAACATAGCTTTCACCTAATAATTCCCCCCCCTCAGGTAGCCATAATAATGCCCAACTGACTGCTTCTGTATTACCCTTGAAATCACCAATAAAGGGCTTTTCGGGGAGAGTAACAAAACCATTTACTGCTTCACTTAAATAATCAGCTAAACCATCTTCGTATAGCCAAACATCTTCAGTATTATTGACTTTATCAATAAATTTAATTTCTAAACCAGAACAAAGCACCGCTTTGGCGCGTAATAAATGTCTTAAGCGTGAAACTGAGAATTTTTCGCTATCAAAGTATTTGGGGTTGGGTTTGAAATGTACGGTCGTCCCCGTGTTTCGTCTACCACAAGTACCAATGACATCGAGTTCTTCTACTTTCACACCATTTTCAAAGGCAATTTTATGTATTTCACCATTACGTTTTACGGTGACATCGACACGTTGAGAAAGTGCATTTACGACAGAAATACCGACGCCGTGTAACCCCCCTGAGAATTCATAGTTTTTATTTGAAAATTTACCGCCGGCATGTAATTTGGTCAAAATAACTTCAACGCCAGAGACTTTTTCAACAGGATGAATATCTACTGGCATACCACGTCCATTATCAATCACTTCAAGTGATTGATCTTTATGCAAAATTACTTCAATTTTGGTTGCATGTCCTGCTAGCGCTTCGTCTACACTGTTGTCAATGACTTCTTGCCCTAAATGGTTTGGACGAGTGGTATCGGTGTACATACCTGGACGTAATTGTACAGGCTCAAGATCTTTTAATACCGTTATTTCGTGTGCTGAATAATTAGTTGTCATCATCGTTTGTTATATTGTTCTATTTTTTATCGTCAAAATTGGCGAAGATTTTAGCAAAAAAAGCCTGTTTTTGCACTATGGCATATTTATTCAAAAAATAGCAATAAATAAGTAGGAAAACGATTGCTCATTAATAAGACTTAGCTATAATAATTGGCTTTAATTTTGGAAATTAATCGTTGAAAAAAGGGCTAAAAATAAGATGACCGCATTACAAACACCTTATTATTTGATTGATAAAAGCAAGTTGTTACGTAACATGGAAAAAATCACCTATTTACGTGAAAAATCAGGGGCAAAAACATTACTTGCCTTGAAATGTTTTGCGACTTGGGGGGTGTTTGATTTTATGAGTCAATATATGGATGGCACAACCTCATCATCATTATATGAAGTAAAGCTCGGTAAAGAAAAGTTTGGTGGTGAAACCCATGCTTACAGTGTTGCTTATGCAAATGACGAAATTGATGAAGTCGTTGCAAATGCAGATAAAATTATTTTTAATTCAATTAGTCAACTACAACGTTTTGTTGATCGTACCCGTGATTTACCACGTGGGCTACGTGTTAATCCTCGTGTCAGTACCTCAAGTTTCTTACTTGCTGATCCTGCACGTCCACATAGTCGCTTAGGTGAATGGGATATTAATAAAATTCGTGAAATCATGCCATTGATTAGTGGTTTCATGTTCCATAATAACTGTGAAAATGAAGATTTTGAAAAATTCTGTGCCATGTTAGATCGTATTGAAACAGAATTTGGAGAGTTATTGCATCAAGTGGAATGGGTTAGCTTGGGTGGCGGTATTCACTTCACGGGTGAAAATTATCCATTAGACGCCTTTGCAGAGCGTCTCAAACAGTTTGCTGAAAAATTTACAGTACAAGTTTATTTAGAGCCGGGTGAAGCATCAATTACGTTAAGTACGAGTTTAGAAGTGACGGTATTAGATATTTTAAATAATGATAAAGATTTGGCGATTGTGGATGCTGCCACAGAAGCACATATGTTGGATTTATTAATTTACCGCTCAGAAGCAAAATTATTACCAGATGCATTCCAAGGCAAAGGGGAATATCAATATATGGTATGTGGTAAGTCTTGTTTAGCGGGAGATATTTTTGGTGAATATCATTTTGAAAAGCCATTGCAAATCGGCGATCGCATTTCATTTTGTGATGCAGCGGGTTATACCATGGTGAAAAAAAATTGGTTTAATGGAGTGAACATGCCTACCATTGCAATCAAGGAGTTAGATGGCACTGTACGTGTTGTCAAGCAATTTGGTTACCAAGATTATGTTGAGAGTCTGTCTTAAAAAATAAAAAGTGCGGTGAGTTTTTTATGAAATTTACTCAAAACAGACCGCACTTTCATTTGTTTTACTTTATCGGTTAATACGATAAAGCTATCTCTGCCTGATATTGACTTTTTAGGTTTTCAATATGTATCAGGTTTTTATCAACGCCTATGTCGATCCTTTAGCAAGTTCGGCACTTGGGAGGAAAATGCTAAATGAAAAAAAATGTTTTGGTGATTGGTGCGGGTGGCGTATCACAAGTTGTGGTACATAAATGTGCACAACATAATGATATTCTTGGCAAAATTTCTATTGCTTCACGTAAAATTGAGAAATGTCAAGCCATCGCGGAAAGTGTAGCAGAAAAAGGAAATTTTAAACTGCCTGCTACTATTGAATGCTTTGAAATCGATGTATTTGATGTTGAAGCAACGAAAGCATTAATTCAAAAAACAGAATCACAAATTGTGATTAATGTTGGCCCATCATTTGTCAATATGTCCGTATTACAAGCTTGTATTGAAACTGGCGCGGCGTATATTGATACTGCAATGCACGAAGATCCAAGTAAAGTTTGCGAAACACCACCTTGGTATGCAAATTATGAATGGAAACGTCGTGAACTATGTAAACAAAACAATGTTACTGCAATTTTAAGTGCTGGTTTTGATCCAGGTGTGGTCAATGCTTATGCAGCATATGCAGTGAATGATGAGTTTGATAGTGTAGATAGCATTGATATTATTGATATTAATGCGGGTAGTCATGGGCGTTATTTTGCCACAAACTTTGATCCTGAAGTGAATTTCCGTGAGTTTACAGGGACAGTTTGGAGTTGGCAAAATAGCCAATGGGTGGCGAACAAGATGTTTGAAGTGAAGCGTACTGACGACTTACCGATTGTTGGTATGCAAAATTCTTACTTAACTGGTCATGAAGAACTGCATTCTTTATCAACTCATTTAAATGTGCCTAATATCCGCTTCTGGATGGGCTTTGGTGATCACTATATTAATGTATTTAATGTATTAAAAAACCTTGGTTTGCTATCTGTTCATCCAGTTAAAACTGCAGAGGGTTTAGAGGTTATTCCGATTAAAGTTGTGAAAGCCGTATTACCTGATCCAGCTTCTTTAGCACCAAATTACACGGGTAAAACTTGTATTGGTAATCTAGTAAAAGGGAAAAAAGACGGTAAAGAGAAAGAAATCTTTATTTATAATGTGGCAGATCACAAAGACGCTTATGAAGAAGTGGGTAGTCAAGGCATTTCCTACACAGCGGGTGTCCCTGCTGTAGCAGCGGCATTACTGATTGCGACAGGTGAGTGGGATGTGGGTGAAATGTGTAATGTTGAACAACTTGATCCAAAACCATTCTTGAATCTTTTAAATAAAATGGGTTTACCAAATCGTATCAAAGATGAAAATGGCGATCGTGAGTTAGCATTTTAACTTATTTGAATAGCGATAAAGTGCGAGCATTGCCTCGCACTTTTTTATTCAATTTGTTAAAACTTTGAAAAAATAGACCGCACTTTCTTTCGCGAATTCAGATTGTTACAATGCACTAAACAATATTTTAACATGATTATATTGGAGGATAATGCAATGAAAAGACTACTAGATTGTACTGCGTCAGATTTTCAAAATATGACTGGACAACAGCTTAAACAAGCTATTCGTGCTAGTGAAGGGCGCGTAATGTTGTCAGAAAACATGGTAGCTGTTCAACCTTTGTATCCTAATGTCACGAATTCTGAATTAGCCGCTGCATTTGGTGCAGATTTGATTTTATTGAATTTATTTGATGTTTTCCAACCTTGTGTAAATGGTCTCGTATGTGATAGACCAGAGCAAACGATTCAAACCTTAAAACGATTAGTTGGTCGCCCAATTGGTATTAATTTAGAGCCTGTTGATATTAATGCGGAACAAATTGAGGTGTTAGAAACTATTGCAAAAGGGCGGATAGCAACTACGGAGTCTTTGCAACAGGCTAAAATGTTGGGATTTGATTTTATTTGTTTAACTGGTAACCCTAAAACGGGTGTAACAAACTACGAAATCGTCAATGCAATTAAACGTGCAAGAGCAGTACTGGGCAATGAAGGCCTGATCATCGCAGGTAAAATGCATGGTGCAGGCGTTGCGAATGAAACGGGCAGTTCCATTATTTCGCTACAAGATCTAGAGAATTTTATTGCAGCAGGTGCTGATATTATCTTATTAGCAGCGCCAGGTACAGTACCAGGCATGACAGTAGAGAAAGTAGAAAAATATATTCAGTTTATTCATTCCAAAGGTGCATTAGCCTTACTTGCTATTGGTACAAGTCAAGAAGGGGCTGATGCAGCAACTATTCGCCAAATTGCGTTGAATAGCAAAATGGCAGGGGCTGATATTTATCATATTGGTGATGCTGGTTTTTATGGCATTGCGGTACCAGATAATATTATGACCTATTCAATTGCAATTCGAGGTCGTCGTCATACTTATGTACGTATGGCAATGTCAGTTAACCGATAACTATTGCGCTTATTATTTAATTTTAAGTAAGTATAAAAATGGAAAATATTGATTTAATTAAAGAAAGCTATAATGAGTTACCTTATATTTCCAAAGGGTTTTCTCATACTTTGCCTGAAAGACAGAAAGCCGTGTTGACTTTATTTGGTTTTAATACACCAGATATTAAAACGGCTAATGTATTAGAAATTGGTTGTGGTTTTGGTGGAAATATTATTTGTAGCGCATTGATTCATCCTAATTCACATTTTGTTGGCGTTGATTTATCCGAAAAACAAATTGAAGGCGGTAAAGCTGTCGTTGAGCAACTTGGTTTACATAATGTGGAATTACTTTGCCAAGATATTTCTTATTTTGAAAAAACATCCGTTAAATTTGACTATATTATTTGTCACGGAGTGTTTAGCTGGGTGCCTGAATCTGTCCGTATTAAAATTTTACAGTTGATTAAATCACATTTAGCTGAAAATGGTTCTGCAACCATATCTTACAATACTTATCCAGGCTGGAAATCGCTTGAAGTATTAAAAGATATCATGAAATTTCGAGTCAATTTATTAGAACAAGAGAATATCCATTTATCGCCTTTAGAAAAGGTGGCTTATGGTAAAGGAACCGCTGAGTTTTTAGCAAAATTTTCACTTGCAGATAAACAATTAAAAGAGGCTGCAGAGAATCTTGCGGCAAAAGATGACCATTATATTTATCATGAATATTTTGAAGAATATAACCACCCTTTTTACTTATATGAATTTAATCAGTTATTAGAACAATATGGGTTAGCGCATATTTGCGATTCAACAGTAGGCGCAAGTTTCCCAATTTTTAAAGACGATAATATTGAGGAAATGATTGATAATGAATGTGGTGATAATCATCTACTCAAAGAACAATATTACGATTATTTGCTAAATAGGCAATTTAGAACCAGTATAGTGACGCATTTAGCAAATAAAGAAAAATGTAATATTTCTAGAACTATTAAGATTGAACATTTAAATAAACTGTATATTCGAGCAAATTTAGGTAGCGAATCTTCTTCTGAAGTGGCAGTGAAATTGAAGGATATTTATCCAAATTCAATGAATGTGGCTGATTTTATTCATACCTATTTTGCTGATAATCGAGAAGAAGGTTATTCCTCAATTTTGTTAGAGATTTATAATCAACATATTGATTTTTACGCAAGGGAGCTTGAAGTTAGGCAATCAGCTAAGATTAAGTTGAAAGACACCTATCGTCGCTATTTTGAATATCACTTAAATACCGATAAGCCTGTAGTTGAGCTGTCAAATTTTGTTGGTAACACATTAATCCTATCCTCCAGTGAGATACGTACTATATTGTTGTTTGATGGTATAAAAACGGATGCAGAGTTAGTCACATTATTATTAAATAAAATCGAAGAAGGGGTTTTCAGTATTGGTAAGCAATATGAAAAAGAGGATAAACAACAAGTCGTTAAGCAATTTGTTCAGGATGTCCGCTCTTTCGTTGAAGCAAATTTGATGAACGATTAAGATGGATTAAGAGGCACAGCATGATGAATCTGTGCCTCTTTATTTATTCAGCTTCCTTTTCTAGTAATTCATACCAAATCATTTGGATAAATTCTCGCTCTGATTGAAACTCTGAATTTGGTACGATAGCAGGTAAACCTAACAGACTTAAATGATGAATACGGTTACGTAATTCCACATAGCATTGTTGTAATCTTTCTGAAATTTGCCAAGAAATGACCGCACTTTCAGCCATGATCTCAAAAATACGCACATTGTCTGACCATGTTGCCAATATTGGATTTTGTGGTGCATGGGCGAGTACTAAATATTGGGCGATGAATTCAATATCTGTAATGCCACCACGGTCAGTTTTAATGTTGAATTGCCCTTCTTCTGTATTTGCTAAGTGCTCATACATTTTGTGACGCATCGTAACAACATCGGCTTTGAGAGTGTTGATTTCTCGTGGTGCGGAAAGTACGCTTTGGCGAATAGCTTCAAACGCTTGTCGGAGCGTTTTTTCACCATAAATAGCACGGCTGCGCACTAATGCTTGTTTTTCCCAAGTCCAAGCTTCATTGAGTTGGTAATCTTTAAATGCGGAAATAGAACTGCATAACAACCCAGATTCACCTGAAGGACGTAAGCGCATGTCCACTTCATATAATATGCCTGCAAACGTATTTATACTGAAAATGCTGATAATTTTTTGTGCTAAGCGCAAGTAAAATTGATTGCTATCAATACTGCGTTTCCCGCCAATTGTTTGGCTATTGTTAGCAGATTGATATAAAAAGACGAGATCTAAATCAGATTTGTAGCCTAGTTCAATACCACCAAGTTTACCGTACCCAATGACTAAAAAACCTTTTTGGTTTTCCGTTAAATGTTCAGGTATTCCAAAGCGAGTGGCGACCTGCTGCCAAGCTAAATTCACAACTACTTCAATGATCGCTTCTGTCAAAAATGTGAGATGATCACTTACTTTCATCACGGGTAATGCACCGAGAATGTCTGCAGAGGCGATACGTAATAAAGTCGCTTGTTTAAATTGGCGCAAACCATCAATAATCTGTTCATCATCATCAGAGGGTAAACGCAGTAAATATTGTTGTAGTTCGCTTTGATATTCTGTATAGGGCGGTGGATTAAGTAACGCTTTACGATCTAGTAGTTCATCAAGCAAAATAGGATGACGTGCAACTTGCTCTGCGATCAGTTTAGATTGGGCGCAAAGCTCAATCAGTTGATTAAGTGCTTGTGGATTTTCAAGCAATAATTCTAAATAAGTGGTACGTGTTAATATTTTTTCGACAATATTGAGGATTCTTGGTAATAAAGTACGATAGGCAGAATGCGAAAATAGTTGTTGTAATAAATGTGGCAATAATTGTGTAAGTACTTCTCGCCCACGTGTGCCAATTGGGCGACGAGATAATTCAGAGCGAAATTGAACTAATATCTGAATAATTTCGGTGAAATCTGCCTCATCTACTTGATTCTCAATCAATACTTGCTTAATTTCACTTTCATCTAAATCCGCATCAAGAAAGTCATGCCATAAGTCTAAGGCTTCTGCTATTTCTTCTTTTTCTTCACCAATTAAGTTAGTAAAAATAGCACGAACTTTTTGCTGATGTTGGTGTAATTGCTTGCAAAAACTTGTCCAGTCATCAATAGGGTAGAAGACATTTTCTGCTTGAAATTGAGTATTCCATTGCTTAAAAACTTGTGTTGCTTGTATCAAACGTTGGCGATCCAATTCCTTTTCGGGTAATTGTTGTGTTTGCTGATCGTTGATTGCTTGTAAGATATTTTCAGTACGGCGTAAAAACACATAAGCTTGTTGCAAATCTTGTTTTTGTTGTGCCGATATCAATTCAAGTGCAACTAGCTCAGGTAGCAATTTTAACAATTCATGGCGTTGTAATCTGATTTCACGTCCTCCGCGAATAAGTTGGAAAACTTGGACAATAAATTCAATTTCACGAATCCCGCCTGCGCCAAGTTTAATATTATCGTTGAGCCCACGACGACGCACTTCTCGTTCAATTTTCCCTTTCATTTCTCGTAGAGATTGAATCACACTGAAATCAATATAGCGACGATATACAAAAGGGCGTAATAATTGTTGCAGTGTTTTGATATTAGGATCTTGTGGATTTGCACCTAGAATTCGCCCTTTTATCATTGCATAACGTTCCCAATCACGCCCTTGATCTTGATAATATTGTTCCATAGCGGCAAAGCTTAATGCCAAAGCGCCACTTTCACCAAAAGGGCGTAAGCGCATATCTGTTCGATAAACAAATCCATCAACTGTATATTGATCTAATGCGCTAATTAAACGTTGTCCTAACCGTGTGAAAAATTTAGCGTTTTCAACCCTTTTTCGTGCACCGATGGTTTCACCATTAGCTGGATAAGTGAAAATTAAGTCAATATCTGAAGAAAAATTGAGTTCAAAACCACCAAGTTTACCCATGCCTAAAATATAGAGCTGCTGTGGCTGACCTTGTTCATCCATGGGTGTTCCCATTTCTTCACAAGCACGCACATAGAGCCAATCTCGAGCTGCAATAATTAAGCTCTCAGCTAACTGAGATAAACGAAGAAAAATATCTTCTACGGTACCTAAATTTAGACTTTGGCAAAAACTGAGCTTAGCCATTTCTTGATTGCGAAATTGACGCAGGACTTTATAAAGTTGCTCTTCTGAATGAGTTTGCGTTAATAGGATATTTAGCCGAACTACATATTGATCGCATTCATCTAACTTAGGAGGATTATGCCAACATTGTTGTAAAAAGTGTGGCTGTTTTGACAATACATCGGCAAAGAAGTCTGACATTGCAATAGCATAACGAAGCTGCCCGATTGAGCTATTGAGATCGTCTTTATCCAGTTCAATTTGTTGCAATAACGTGATGTCATATTGGTCAGGAAATGTATTTATCAGTTGTTGAGCAAGTTGAGCTAATTTGTGATCAAATTGGTTAAAAGATAAAGACATGAGAAATCCTATTAAATACACAAGAAACAGACTGACTTTAGCATAAAATAGCGGTTTTCACTGTAGTAATTTTTCACTTTTGCGATGGAAGTTCCAGAATTTTAGACAAATAATTTTTTGGTTTCTCTTTTATATTTTATTTTTCTTCTATTTGAAAATATAAGCTATAGGAATCAATAAATAACCTTTTGTTTCCTCATAAAATATTATAGACTTACCCACTTAGTCGGGGTGCTACTTTGATGGCTGAGATAATACCCGTGAACCTGATGCAGTTAATACTGGCGTAGGAAACTAACAGTCAATATTACTGTGTACTTTTTTGATGCCATAACAAGAGAGGACACAATGTCTAAATTTAAAACTTCTTTATTTTTAACCGCATTTTCAACCTTTTCATTGGCTGCGTTTGCACAAATGCAAACTATCAATGTTTATACTTATGACTCTTTTACATCAGATTGGGGAGCTGGTCCAAAGAT
The DNA here is from genome assembly GCF_042681465.1 of Pasteurella oralis. NCBI lineage: Bacteria > Pseudomonadati > Pseudomonadota > Gammaproteobacteria > Pasteurellales > Pasteurellaceae > Pasteurella > Pasteurella oralis. The sequence continues at coordinate 78,134 of NZ_JBHUFP010000015.1, read as the reverse complement.
AAAAACAGCATTTGAAAAACAATTTCCACAATGCCAAGTAAATTTCACTGCGTTTGGTGATTCTGGCACTATGTTTAATCGCTTACGTTTAGAAGGGAAAAAAACGAAAGCAGATATTGTTGTTGGGTTAGATAATTATGTATTAGAAGAAGCGAGAAAAAGCGAGTTATTTGCGCCAAATACAGTCGATTTAAATCAACTTTCGTTACCAATTATATGGAAAGATAAGACTTTTTTACCTTATGATTTTGGGCAATTTGCTTTTATTTATGATAAGACAAAAGTACAAAATCCACCGCAAAGTTTACAAGAACTGGTTACCCGCGATGATTTAAACATTATTTACCAAGATCCGCGTACGAGTAGTGTTGGACGTGGTTTATTAATTTGGATGAATAAAGTTTATCCTGAACATGAAATTACACAAGCATGGCAAAAGCTTGCTAAACATACAGTCACAGTAGGAAAAGGCTGGTCTGATACATATGGCGCTTTCTTAAAAGGTGAGGCAGACTTAGTACTTAGTTATAGTACATCGCCGTTGTATCATCTTGTATTTGAACAAAAAGATCAGTACATGGCAACAGAGTTTACTGAAGGTGGCGTACTTCAAATTGAAACAGCCGCAAAAGTGATAAATCGTGATAATGTTTGTGCTGATCATTTTCTTACATTTTTAATTCAACCTGAAGCTCAGCTGCATTTAGTTAAAAATAATGTGATGCTATCTGTAATTGACGCACAAATTGAACCGCATTTTGATGCATTAAAAGTAAAACAATTGCAATCGAAAGTATTAGATACTACCCAAGTTAATGCACAACAGCTAAAAAAATGGATCGCTGTTTGGCAAACAACCTTAACTAAGTAATCACATGTTGCAACTATTGATGTCACCAAAATTTCGCCCGTCCCACTATTTGGGCGGAATTTTGGTGATTTTATTACTTATTGTCTTTTATGTTTTTCCATTAACTGCTGTTTTTTCTATTCAAGGTGAGTATAGTTGGTATTATTTACTGACTGATCGGTATTTGCATCACGTTATTTTATTTAGTCTTTGGCAGGCATTTTTATCCGCATTGTTGTCTGTTATTTTTGGGGCATTATTAGCACGCGCATTTTTTTATCAACAGTTTATTGCGAATACATTGATTTTAAAGTTGTTTTCATTAACTTTTGTTTTGCCTGCTTTAGTAGCAATTTTTGGTTTATTAGGTGTATATGGTAGTTCAGGTTGGTTAGCTACGTTAATGGCAATTGGAGATATTAATTGGACACCAAACATCTATGGATTAACGGGTATTTTAATCGCGCACCTGTTTTTTAATATTCCATTAGCGACTCGAATGTTTTTGCAAGGATTACAACATATTCCCATTCAACAAAGACAGCTTGCTGCTCAACTTAATATTCGTGGTTGGCAATTTATACGCCTAATTGAGCTACCTTATTTGCGTCAGCAATTATCTCCTGTCTTTACTTTAATTTTTATGCTGTGCTTTACTAGTTTTGCCATTGTGTTAACCCTTGGTGGTGGACCTAAGTATACGACATTAGAAGTTGCCATTTATCAAGCAGTACTGTTTGAATTTGATCTCCCAAAAGCAGCTTTATTTGCACTATTACAATTTATCTTTTGCTTCGGTTTATTTGTGTTAAGTAGCTTTTTAGCTAAGGTACCAGAAACAACATTACACAGTCGTCAATATTGGATTTCCCCTCAACCAAGAGCGGTTAGATTTTGGCAAATTTTATTGATTATATTGGCAACTAGTTTTGTATTGTTACCTTTGTTGCATATTTTATTTTCCGCGTTATTTTCGCCAAAGCTGTTTTCTATATGGTTACAACCTCAACTGTGGAAAGCAATAGGTTATTCCGCATTGATAGCGCCAACTTCTGCTTTTATCGCACTAATCTTGTCATTTGCTTTATTACTATGCGCAAGGCAGTTATATTGGTTGGAATATCGTCGCTTTTCTGATTTGATTCTTAATATTGGTGCGACAATTTTAGCTATTCCTACGCTTGTTGTTGCGATTGGATTATTCATTCTATTACGTGAGATTGATTTTTCTACACTACATCTTTTTATAGTTGTAGTATGCTGTAACGCGCTAGCTGCGATGCCATTTGTATTACGAATTCTTGCAGTTCCGATGAATAACAACATGATTTACTACGAAAAATTATGTCAATCTCTGCATCTTCGAGGCTGGCAACGTTTTTCCTTGATTGAATGGCATACTTTACGTTCGCCAGTAAAGTATGCTTTTGCATTAGCTTGCGCTTTATCTCTAGGGGATTTCACTGCGATTGCCTTATTTGGTAATGAAGATTTTACTTCTCTGCCACATTTGCTCTATCAACAACTTGGTCATTATCGTAGCCAAGAGGCTGCTGTTACTGCGTTTATCTTATTAGTTTTTTGTATGGCTGCTTTTATTTTAATTGAGTGGCATAAGGAAAAAGATAATGATTAAATTACATCAGGTGCAATTTTGTTATAAAACAGCCAGATTTGAGTTGGATTTACATATTCCAGCACAACAGAAAGTCGCTGTCATTGGGGCGAGCGGTGCAGGTAAAAGTACATTATTAAATTTGATTGCAGGCTTTGAATTTGTAGAGCGAGGTGAAGTTTGGTTGAATGGTGAAAATCATACGAAAACACAACCGCATCAGCGTCCTGTTTCAATTTTATTTCAGGAGAACAACTTATTTACTCATCTTACTGTAGCGGAAAATATTGCCTTAGGATTAAAGCCAAGTTTAAAGTTAAATCAAATTGAGCAACAGAAAGTACATGATGTCGCAGCAGCGGTTGGTTTAGAAAAATATTTAGGCCAACTACCGCAAAACTTATCAGGTGGACAAAGGCAACGCGTTGCATTAGCACGTTGTTTGTTACGCGATAAACCAATTTTATTACTCGATGAGCCTTTTTCCGCGCTTGATCCTAATTTGCGTGTAGAAATGTTGGAATTAATTGATCAATTATGTATAGAGAAACAGCTGACTTTAATCGTGGTTACTCATCAGCCAAATGAATTATTGGAAAAAATTGATCGTATTATTCAAGTTGAGCATGGTAGGATTAGTCAATCGCAGATTTTAATTAGATAATTTTATTGGAAAATAGACCGCACTTTTAAGCGGTATATAACAAAGGAAATAGAAAAAATATGACAACAACAACTTTTGAGGTGCGAACCCTAACACCACATCCAACGTTAGAATATTGGTCTGTATGTAAAATCGAAGCGTTATTTGAGACTCCCTTTCTTGATTTAGTATATCGTGCAGCACAGGTACATCGTGAAAATTTCAATCCGAAAGCAATTCAGTTGTCTACCTTAATGTCAATTAAAACAGGTGGTTGCCCAGAAGATTGTGGTTATTGCCCCCAGTCTGCTCGTTATCAAACTGGCGTACAAAATCAACAATTATTAGATGTCGAAGAAATTGTTGCCAAAGCCAAAATTGCAAAAGCACGCGGTGCTGGGCGTTTTTGTATGGGCGCAGCATGGCGAGGTCCAAAGCCAAAAGATATGGAAAAGGTAACTGCTATTATTAAAGCAGTGAAAGAATTGGGTTTAGAAACTTGTGGGACGTTTGGTTTATTACAAGATGGAATGGCAGAAGATTTAAAACAGGCAGGCTTAGATTACTATAATCATAATTTAGATACTGCGCCAGAACACTATCATAATGTGATCGGAACACGTCAATTTGATGATCGTATTAATACTTTAGGTAAAGTTCGTCAAGCGGGATTAAAAGTGTGCTGTGGCGGTATTATTGGTATGAATGAAACAAGAAAAGAGCGTGCAGGATTGATTGCAAGCTTGGCTAATTTAGATCCTCAACCAGAGTCAGTACCAATTAACCAACTTGTTAAAGTTGAGGGTACGCCGTTAGCTGAGGCAGCTGAATTAGATTGGACAGAATTTGTTCGTACGATTGCCGTTGCACGAATTACGATGCCGAAAAGTTATGTGCGTTTATCAGCAGGGCGTCAAGGTATGTCAGAAGAAATGCAGGCGATGTGTTTTATGGCTGGCGCGAATTCTATTTTCTATGGAGATAAGTTATTAGTGACGGGAAACCCAGAAGAAGATGGTGATCAATTGTTGATGGCTAAATTGGATTTAGAGCCAGAAACTGAAGAAAATCGTTATCGTGCTGAATAAGTGCGGTCAGTTTTTACAATATTTTAATAACACAGTCGTCAGAACAACTAGCTAATAGTAAAGGGGCGAATTATATTCGCCCCAAGCTTTTTTACTGATGGTACTATTGTTTTACTTGTTGTTTGATTGCATCAGCCACTAATTCGGCTTCAGGTCCTAGAATGACTTGTAAACCATTTTCACCTAATTTTACGTTGCCTTTTGAACCAAGTACTTTGAGTTGTTCTTCATTCACTTTACTGCGATCAACTAAAGTTAAACGGAGGCGAGTGATACAAGCATCAATAGTTTGGAAGTTATCTTTACCACCTAAGGCAATAATAAAGTTAGCCGCACGTTCTTCACGAGAAGCATCTTTTTTCACTTCTACGACGACTTCGTCTTCTTCGCGACCTGGCGTTTTTAAGTTAAATGCTTTAATTGCAGCACGGAAGACGACATAGTAAATCACTGCGAATACGGCACCTTGTATTAATAGCATATACCATTGTGTCGCAAGTGGGTTTTGTGAAGAAAGCACCATATCAACGAAACCTGCACTGAAACCAAAACCTGCCATCCATTGCATTGATGCCGCGATAAATACGGATAACCCAGTTAATAAGGCGTGAATGACATAAAGCACAGGTGCGACAAACATGAAGGCAAACTCTAGCGGCTCTGTGACACCAGTGAAGAATGAAGCCAATGAAGCAGCGATCATTAATGAAGCGACTTGTGCTTTTTTCGCTGGTTTTGCACTGTGATAGATAGCCAATGCCGCAGCGGGTAAACCGAACATCATAACAGGGAAGAAACCTGCCTGATACATACCTGTAACGCCTAATACTGCGCTACCATTAGCCAGTGATTGTGCACCACCTAAGAAGTTCGGGATATCATTAATACCCGCTACATTAAACCAGAATACAGAGTTCAATGCATGATGTAAGCCAACTGGAATTAATAGGCGGTTTAGGAAGCCATAGATACCTGCACCTGTCGCACCAATATCTGTAATGGATTTACCAAAGCCAACTAAACCATTAAAGATCACTGGCCATAAGTACATTAAAATGAAAGAAACGACAATCATGACAACAGAAGTCACAATTGGTACTAAGCGTTTACCACTAAAGAAGGCTAGTGCTGGTGGTAGTTCAACTTGGTGGAAACGATTATATAATTCAGCTGAAATAACCCCCACTAAGATACCAATGAATTGGTTATTAATTTTGCCAAATGCAGCAGGAACTTGATCGGGCGCAATACTTTGTAATTGTGCAACCGCACCTGGTGATAGTAATGTTGTGACGACTAAGAAGCCAACTAAACCTGATAATGCAGCGGAACCATGTTTATCTTTAGACATACCAAATGCAACGCCCACAGCAAACAAAATCGCCATGTTATCAATAATTGCTGCACCAGATTTGATCAAGAATGCAGCGAGTTGGCTTTCACCACCCCAACCATTTGGATCTATCCAGTAACCAATTCCCATTAAAATAGCAGCTGCCGGCAATGCAGCAACAGGAACCATCAATGCTTGCCCAATTCTTTGTAAGTAACTTAGCACACTCATAGGAACTCCTTTTATTTTTTATTTCGATTTTATTGAGAAACAGCGTAAACGTTTTCTCAATCGCTTCTAACTATATGCTAATAATTTTCTATTGCAAATTAAAACTGTTGTTTTTGTGATTCTCATCACTAAATCTCCGATAGAGATGAGTTTTTGTTGGCTATTTAAAACGACTTATTTTATAATGAAAAAAAACAAAAACTCCATATTTTGATAAAAATTGATGGCATTTAATCAAAATTTTTAATATGGTTGTTATCACATTTATTACTTGTTTATTTTACATACAAAAGAGGTAACATATTATGCGTTTAATTCCATTACAAAATGCCGAGCAAGTCGCAAAATGGTCGGCTCGTTATATTGTTGATCGTATTAACCAATTCAAGCCTACGGAAGAGCGTCCATTTGTATTAGGCTTACCTACTGGTGGTACGCCATTGAAAACCTACCAGGAGCTAATTGCCTTAAATAAAGCGGGTGAAGTGAGTTTTAAACATGTGGTGACATTTAATATGGATGAATATGTTGGCTTGCCGAAAGAGCATCCTGAAAGCTATCATTCATTTATGTATAGAAATTTCTTTGATCATATTGATATTCAAGAGAAAAATATCAATATTTTAGATGGTAATACTGATGATCATGATGCTGAATGTCAACGCTATGAAGATAAAATTAAAGCTTATGGCAAAATTCATTTGTTCATGGGGGGGGTAGGTGTTGATGGGCATATTGCTTTTAATGAGCCTGCATCTTCTTTATCTTCTCGTACTCGTATAAAAACGCTTACAGAGGATACTTTAATTGCGAACTCGCGTTTCTTTGATAATGATGTAAATAAAGTACCAAAATATTCATTAACTATTGGTGTTGGGACATTACTTGATGCAGAAGAGGTCATGATTTTAGTTACTGGTTATAATAAAGCGCTTGCTTTACAAGCGGCAGTCGAAGGCAGTATTAATCATTTATGGACTGTTAGTGCATTACAAATGCATCGTCGCGCCATTATTGTTTGTGATGAACCTTCAACACAAGAATTAAAAGTAAAAACAGTAAAATATTTCACTGAATTAGAGGCTCGTGCAATTCATAGCGTAAGATAAGGAGAGCAAAATGTATGCTTTTGTTAATGCAGTAATTTATACTGCAAAAGAAGTGCTGTATGGTAAAGCAGTTGTTGTTGATGGTGATAAAATTAGTGCAATTGTACCAGTAGAAGAATTACCTGTAGAAATAGAAAAAATTGATTTAGCAGGAAATAATTTAACCGCAGGTTTCATTGATTTACAATTGAACGGTTGTGGTGGCGTAATGTTTAACGAAGATATTAGCGTCAAGACTTTGGAAATTATGCAAGCAACCAATCTTAAATCAGGTACGACGAGTTATTTGCCAACTTTCATTACTTCGCCTGATGAAGGCATGAAAGAAGCGGTAAAAGTGATGCGTGATTATTTAAACCAATATCAAAATCAAGCATTAGGCTTGCACTTTGAAGGTCCTTATTTAAGTGTAGAGAAAAAAGGGGTCCATCGCGAAGAGTATATTCGTGCTATTAGCCCTGAAATGAAAGCGTTTTTATGTGATAACGCAGATGTGATTATAAAAATTACTCTTGCAGCAGAAAATCCAACAGCACAACATATTCCTGATTTTGTTGAAAAAGGTATTATTGTTTCTTTAGGGCATTCGAATGCGACGTATGAAGTAGCGCAGGATGCAATTAAGAAAGGCGCAAGCTTTGCTACGCATTTGCATAATGCTATGTCACCAATTAGTTCAGGACGTGCAATGGGAGTTGTTGGTGCTGTATTAGATTCAGATATTTATACGGGCATTATTGTTGATGGCTTGCATGTTGACTATGGCAATATTCGTATTGATAAAAAAGCAAAAGGTGAAAAACTGTGTATTGTGACTGATGCAACAGCAGCAGCGGGGGCGGATATTGAGTCTTTTATTTTTGTTGGTAAAACAGTTTATGTGCGTGATGGTAAATGTTATGACGCAAATGGGACATTAGGTGGTGCAGCAGTAACGATGATTGAATCAGTGCAAAATGCAGTGCAAGAAGTTGGCATTCCATTAGATGAAACCTTGCGTATGTGTAATTATTATCCTGCAAAAGCAATTCATGTTGATGATCGACTTGGTTCAATTGAAGTTGGAAAAATTGCTAATTTAACGGTATTTACACATGATTTTAAAGTGTTAGGCACTGCAGTAAATGGTGAATGGAAAGTCAATTAATTGATGCTCTGAATCAGAAAAAAGAAAATAGCATGATAACTATCACGCTATTTTTTTGTTCGAAATTTGCTAAAAAATGACCGCACTTTACAGCACGATGGTTTTGTTCTTATAAACAAAGATTCGATCATGTAAAGCAAGATCTAATGCTCGACTTAATACAGTTTTTTCAACATCACGACCAGCACGCATCATTGCTTCAGCACTATATGTATGATCAACATTGATCACATTTTGCATAATGATTGGACCTTGATCCAATTCATTATTAATAAAATGAGCGGTAGCACCAATGATTTTTACGCCACGTTCATAGGCTTGATGATAAGGTTTAGCACCGATGAAGGCGGGTAAGAAAGAGTGATGAATATTAATAACTCGATTTGGATAACGTTCAACAAATTGAGGGTTAAGCACACGCATATATTTGGCTAGTACAATATAGTCTGGAGCGTATTCATCAATTTTATTTGCTAACAGTTTATCATGCTCTATGCGTGTTAAATTATCATGACTGATGTAATGGAACGGAATATCAAAACGCTCGACTAGGGTTTTTAATGTATCATGATTACCAATTACTGCGGCAATTTCGACATCTAAGCCGCCGTAATAATTCTTCATGAGAATATCACCAAGACAATGTGCTTCTTTAGTCACTAAAATAACGATACGTTTGCGTTTAACACTAATTAAACGACAATTTGTTCCTTCTGGCAGGCTAAATTTAAGATCTGCTAACAATGTTTCTTCATTAAAAATGCCTTCTAATTCAGTCCGCATAAAAAAATGTTTTGTTTCAAAATCAACAAATTCATTATTATGAATAATATTAAGTTGATGTTTATAACAAATATTTGTTATTTTGGCGATTAATCCTTTATCATCTGGACAATCAGTTAATAATATTTTATTTTCAATCATAATATTGTGCTTTTTATTTAGCTGATTTAAAAAGTAAAACCCATTAAATTAATGGGTTTTACGATGTGGTAAAATAAATTAAATTTCAAATGAATTCAGCGAGTTACCTGCATCTAAGGCTTTTTGAATTACTTTAGGTGTTCTGCCTTGACCAGTCCAAGTTTTTACTTCACCATTTTCGTCAGTATATTGATATTTTGCCGGGCGAGGTTCTCTTTTTTTGCGTTGAACTGGCGACTCTTGACCGAGTAACATTGCTAATTCTTTAGCTGTGATTCCTTCTTGCTCTAATGATTCCTTCAATTTTGCAATTCTTGCTTGGCGCGCTGCCGCTTCGCGTTCTGCTTTCTTTTCTGCTTCACGTTTTTCTTCAACAACAAGAGAGAACTTTTCTAAAGCAATTTCAAGTTGTTCTAAAGTCGTTTCACGAGCTAAAACACGTAAACTACGAATATTTGCTAAAGCTTTTAATAAATCACTCATATTTGTTCCTCTATATCATTTAAAAAATGGATTATATAAAAATATAATCAAACGCGAATTATCATATAGTAAATATTATGAGAGGTAAATGTTATTTTTGTAGAATATTTTAAAGTTAATATTTTTTAGTTATTAAAAATGTAAATTAAGTTAAAAATATTCTTTTAGTTCTATTGGCAAGTGTAATTTTTTATTGTAGTCTTATTCGCATCCTACGTATGTAGAGGAGCGATCACTATAAGTATTTTTTCTGAGTGGATAACGATGAGGAAAAAGGAAAGGAGTGACCGCCGAAATCAATTAAGAGTCATTTTAATTGGTTGGTGGCGTATTCGAAAGGAACGTCATTGTCATAGTCTTTTTTAAACTATGGAGCGCTACTGGCTAGGTTGGGTCTTAATTATTTTTTGCCTGCCTTTTTAGATCATTTCTATATTCACTCAGTGGTTATCCCTTCATTATAAGGTAGAAAACTTATGGAACTTATCGATTATTCGACATCCGTTTGGGCTGTCGTACCGCCAATTTTGGCACTCTTATTGGCAATTGTGACCCGTCGAGTCATTTTATCATTAAGTATTGGTATTCTTGTTGGCTCGCTAATGCTTGCGGATTTTAATTTAGTTAATGCATTGAGTTATTTGAAAAATAATGTTATTTCATTGGCATATAGCGATGGTGAGCCTAATACAAATAACATTAATATTGTATTGTTTTTATTTTTACTTGGTGTGTTAACGGCATTACTCACAGTTTCTGGTAGTAATCGCGCTTTTGCGGAATGGGCACAAAAACGCATTAAAGATAGACGTGGCGCTAAATTACTTGCTGCTTCTTTAGTCTTTGTTACTTTTATTGATGATTATTTTCACAGCCTAGCTGTCGGTGCAATTGCAAGTCCCGTAACAGATAAATTCAAAGTTTCTCGTGCGAAATTAGCTTATATTCTTGACTCAACTGCGGCGCCAATGTGCGTATTAATGCCAGTATCAAGCTGGGGAGCATATATTATTACGCTAATAGCAGGATTACTGGCGACCTATTCTATTACTGAATATTCGCCAATCGGTGCATTTATGACCATGAGTGCAATGAATTTCTATGCTATTTTTTCAATTTTAATGGTATTTTTCGTTTCTTATTATTCTTTTGATATTGGTTCAATGGTTCGCCATGAAAGAACAGCATTAGAACGTAATATAGAAATTGAAGAAGAACAAAGCGGTGTGCAAGGGCATGTGCGTAATTTAATTTTACCAATTGCTGTGTTGATTTTGGCTACGGTCGGTATGATGATGTATACAGGAAATGAAGCACTTGCTGCAGAAGGAAAGCCATTTGATATTTTAGGCGCATTTGAGAACACGACTGTTGGTCTTTCTTTAGTCGTTGGTGGTGTAAGTGCGGTTTTAATTTCGACAATTTGTATTATATTAGATCGTCAAGTCAGCCTTAATGAATATGGCAAAGCATGGATAGTGGGAATTAAATCGATGTTAGGTGCTGTACTCATTTTATTATTTGCTTGGACCATTAATAATGTCGTCGGTGATATGAAGACGGGTGTTTATTTATCCTCTTTAGTTTCTGATAGCTTACCAATTGCAGTATTACCAGCCTTATTGTTTGTGCTTACTGCTGTAATGGCATTTTCTACGGGTACGAGTTGGGGAACATTTGGCATTATGTTACCCATCGCGGCAGCTATCGCCGCTAATGCTGCACCAGAATTAATGTTGCCATGTTTATCCGCAGTGATGGCCGGAGCTGTTTGTGGTGATCATTGCTCGCCAATATCTGATACCACTATTTTGTCTTCAACAGGCGCAAAATGTAATCATATTGATCATGTTACAACACAATTCCCTTATGCTATATTGATTGCGATATCTTCAATTGTAGGTTATTTAGTACTTGGCTTTACTCAATCAGGCGTGCTTGGTTTTGTGACTACGGGTGGCTTATTAGCAGTTTTAGTATTTATTTTTAAACGAAATTAAAATGTGATCTTGATCACAAATGGTGCAAAAATATTCTATATTTATAAAATGCGGCTTAATGCCGCATTTTTTATGATTTCTTCTTTGTTTGTTTTATTAAATTCTTTTATTTTTAATTTTCTTGGTATTTAATGCTTTATTTGTTTTCTTGTTGTTCTAGAAAACTATCAAAAAGTGATGGACAAAAATTGTACTTTTCAGTAAAACATATCTCATATTAATTTTTAACATTATTGCAACAACATTATACAAAATAGCATGTTAAATGCGGTTAATTTGAGAGGTGAAAATGAAAAAGTTATCAGGCGCAGAAATGGTTGTGCAATCCTTAAGGGATGAAGGCGTTGAATTTTTATTTGGTTATCCTGGTGGCTCAGTTTTAGATATTTATGATGCGATTCATACATTAGGAGGAATTGAGCATATTTTGGTTCGTCATGAACAAGCAGCCGTACATATGGCGGATGGTTATGCCAGAGCAACAGGAAAAGTAGGTTGTGTTTTAGTCACATCAGGTCCTGGTGCAACGAATACTATTACTGGGATTGCAACAGCCTACATGGATTCAATTCCAATGGTGATACTTTCTGGACAAGTAATGTCAGGTTTAATTGGTAGTGATGCTTTCCAAGAATGTGACATGGTTGGAATTTCCCGCCCTGTTGTTAAACACAGTTTTCTAGTTAAATCAGCCGAAGAAATTCCAGAGACAATAAAAAAAGCTTTTTACATTGCTGCAACAGGTCGTCCAGGACCCGTTGTGATTGATTTACCAAAAGATGTTGTCAATCCTGCAAATAAATTTGTTTATCACTATCCAGCAAAGATTGAATTGCGTTCTTATAATCCCACAACACAAGGACATAAGGGGCAAATTAAGCGTGCGTTAAAAGCATTATTAGTCGCCAAGAAACCTATATTATTCGTTGGTGGTGGGGCTATTACAGCTAATTGTAGTGAACAATTAATAAGATTTGCACAGGCATTGAATTTACCAGTCACCTCCTCGTTGATGGGGTTAGGGGCTTATCCAAGTTCGGATAAACAATTCTTAGGTATGCTAGGTATGCATGGTACTTATGAAGCAAATAATGCAATGCATCATAGTGATTTAATCTTGGGTATTGGTGTTCGTTTTGATGACCGTACGACTAATAATTTAGCGAAATATTGTCCAAATGCCAAAGTTATCCATATTGATATTGATCCTACGTCAATTTCAAAAAATGTATCAGCAGCTATTCCAATTGTAGGTAGTGCAGAAAATGTGTTAGCTGAATTTTTATCTTTATTGGAAGATGATAATTTATTGAAATCACAAACTTCATTAGCAGAGTGGTGGAACGAAATTGAAACTTGGAAAGCGGTAAAATGCTTATCATTTGAGCGAGATACTCAAGTTATTAAGCCACAGCAGGTTATGGAAGTTGTTTACCGTTTAACTGATGGTGAAGCCTATGTGGCATCAGATGTCGGGCAGCACCAAATGTTTGCTGCATTGCATTACCCATTTAATCAACCACGTCGTTGGATTAACTCAGGTGGATTGGGCACAATGGGATTCGGTTTACCCGCTGCTTTAGGTGTGAAATTAGCTTATCCTGACTCAACGGTAGTGTGTGTGACTGGTGATGGGAGTATTCAAATGAATATTCAAGAATTATCAACTGCACAGCAATATGAAATTCCTATTGTGATCATCAGTTTAAATAACCGTTTCTTAGGTATGGTTAAACAGTGGCAAGATTTGATTTATTCAGGGCGTCATTCGCAGTCTTATATGAATTCGTTGCCTGATTTTGTCAAATTAGCAGAAGCTTATGGTCATGTAGGTATCCAAATTAATACACCAGATGAATTAGAGCACAAATTAGCTCAAGCGTTTTCAATGAAAGATAAATTAGTCTTTGTTGATATTAATGTTGATGCGACTGAACATGTTTATCCAATGCAAGTACGTGGTGGAGCAATGAATGAAATGATTTTAACTAAACCGGAGAATACTCATGCGTAGAATCTTATCTGTCTTATTAGAAAACGAATCAGGTGCTTTATCACGTGTTGTTGGGTTATTTTCGCAACGTGCTTTTAATATTGAAAGTTTAACAGTCGCACCAACAGATGATCCGACATTATCGCGAATGACGATAGAAGCTTATGGCGACGAGCAAGTGCTTGAACAAATTGAAAAACAATTACATAAACTAGTTGATGTGTTTAAAGTGATTAGCTTAAGCGATTGTGACCATGTTGAACGTGAAGTGCTATTGATTAAAGTAAGAGCACAAGGAAGTTCTCGTGATGAATTAAAACGTTTGGCTGATATTTATCGTGGTCAAATTGTAGATGTCACAACAAAATCTTATACCATCCAATTAACGGGAACGAAGGATAAATTAGATGCATTTATTACAGCGGTCAAAGAAGAAACTTCCATTATTGAGATTGTACGTTCTGGTTTGATAAGCCTTTCTCGTGGTGAAAAAAATTGTTTATAACTTAATTGATTGAAATAATTGAAAGTGCGGTTAAATTTTCAGGAATTTCACTGCACTTTTTTATTTTGCGAACTAGATCAAATATTACACATTTGTATTTTGTTATTTTAAAAAATTAAATATATAATTTTTCTTGTATACATATTTTTACATAATTTTACAAATGGATTGTGCTATTCATTATTCAGTTTTTTGGTTTGGGGATGACTTGAAAAGCATAATGCATTTTAAGGAGTGAAAGTGAAATTAGATGAACTAGCTAAGTTAGCTGGTGTTTCGCGTACAACAGCCAGCTATGTAGTAAATGGGAAGGCTAAACATTATCGTGTCAGCGGCAAAACAATTGAAAAAGTTGAAGAACTGATAAAAAAGTACGATTTTAAACCTAATGCAATGGCAGCAGGTTTACGAGCAGGTAAAAGCCACACTATTGGCTTGATTGTACCTGATTTTGAAAATGCCAGTTATGCCAAAATTGCAAGTCGTTTAGAAGCAGGTTTCCGTGAAAAGGGGTATCAGCTCTTAATTGCTTGTTCTAATGACAATGCAGATAATGAAATTAAATGTGCAAAGCATTTATTTCAACGCCAGATAGATGCACTTATTGTTTCAACAGCTTTACCTTCTGATACAGATTTTTATCAACGCTTTGCAGATGTACCAGTTGTGGGGTTTGATCGTCGTTTAATGATGAATGAAATGATGCTGCTGACTGACGATGAAGGGGATGCTTACCGTTTAGCTCAGCGTTTAATTAAAGATCATGCAGGTAAACGAGTATTATTTTTGAGTGCATTACCTGAATTTTCAGTGAGCTATAAACGAGAATTAGGCTTTCGTAATGCATTGAATGGTCAATGTACACCAGTCGATTACCTTTATGCTAATCAATTTCATAAATTATCAAGTGCAGAAGTATTTAGTCAATGGTTAGATAAAAATGCATTACCAGAAGCAATTTTTGTGACTTCCTTAACTTTGTTACAAGGCATTTTTCAAGTATTAATTAAGCGCTATAACAGTATTCCAAAAGAACTTGTTATTGCAACTTTTGGTCATCATGAAATGCTCGATGTATTAGAAAATAAAGTGATTTGTTGTGTACAGAACCATGAAAAAATAGCTCAATCTTTATTAAATCTTGTGTTACATAAAATGAGAGCAAAGAATATCAAACAGCCACACGAAGTAATTGTTCGAGAGTTGATCGAATCACGTACTTAAGACAACTGATTGCTTAGTTCGAATTCCACAATGGGTACGGTTGTAGGCGATGGTAAAGGTTCTGGCTCACCGAGAAAATGTGGTTTTTTTTCCATTAAGAGATCAAATATCGCCAGTATTCGCGCAAAAAACTCACGAAAACGGACAAAATAATGACCATGAGGGTACTCAGCAGCGAAACAAATTGCATCAATATCATGATATTTAGCGATAAATAAAGCACGTTCACAATGAAATTTCTGTGTAATAATTGTAAATGAATGTGCTTTAAATACTTGTTCAGCACGTATTACTGAATCTAAAGTGCGAAATCCAGCAAAATCCATATACATAAATTCTTGTGGTATTCCCATTTTACGTAAATCTTTAAACATATTACGTGGTTCATTATATTGGCTCGTACGGTTATCCCCACTTAATAATAAATAATCGATTTTACGTGCAGAAAAGACCTCGTAGGCAGAAAGCAGTCGATTATGATAGAACAAGTTCAATGTATTTTTGTCGAAATATTTCGATGTGCCAAGCACTACACCATAGGGTCTATAAGGTAATTTATTGACGTCAGTATAAATATTTTGCCGAACATAAAAGCTAATTGCTTGATCGATTAAGATTAATAGCGTGATAAAAGATGACAAACCAATAAGCAAATAGCGAATTAATCGCTTCAAGTATTGGGGAGAGAGGAAAGCAAAAATAGATGTCATTTTGAAGCTATCATTACTGTTTGGGAATTAAGCTTCACCATAATGAAAAAAGAGTTGAAGTGCAAGCTGAATTTTAGTAGATTTATACGTAAAGACGTTTAGATGTCTAAAATTGAACAATATTAAAAACAAACATTACTGTAATAATGATAATAAAATACAGGCGGTAGCATGACAGTACAGAAGGTAACACTGTTTACAGAAGAAGGATTTCCTTTAAGCTTAGGCGGTAAACTGAAACAGGTTGATGTAGCATATCAAACTTATGGTGTACTGGATGCTAATAAAAGTAATGCAGTATTAATTTGTCACGCTTTAACTGGTGATGCTCAGCCTTATTTTGCTGATAAGACACAGCAAGGTTGGTGGCAAAGCTTTATGGGAGAAGGATTAGCATTAGATACTTCTCGCTATTTTTTTATTTGCTCTAATGTATTAGGTGGCTGTCAAGGTACGACAGGTCCATCATCGATTAATCCTGATACGAATAAACCCTATGGTAGTCAATTTCCAAATATTATTGTGCAAGATATGGTAAAGCTACAAAAAGCTTTATTGGATCATCTTGATATACCTCGTTTACATGCTGTTGTTGGTGGTTCTTTTGGGGGAATGCAAGCGACACAATGGGCGATTGATTACCCTGATCTTGTCAATAATGTGATTAATTTATGTTCATCCTTATTATGTAGCGCAGAGGCTATTGGTTTTAATCATGTTATGCGTCAAGCAGTGATTAATGATCCTTATTTTAATCATGGAGATTATTATGAACATCAACCTCCAGAACGTGGATTGGCTATTGCACGTATGTTAGGAATGCTCACTTATCGTACTGATTTACAGCTAACCAAAGCCTTTGGGCGAGCAATAAAATCAGAAGCACAATTTTGGGGGGATTATTTTCAAGTTGAATCTTATTTAAGTTATCAGGGGAAAAAATTTTTAGGACGTTTTGATGCAAATAGTTATCTCCATTTGTTGAGAGCGCTAGATTTATATGATCCTAGTCGGGATTATCAGAATATGCATGCTGCATTATCCAGAATTACAGCGCGTTATACTTTAGTTGCAGTTGAAAATGATCAATTGTTTAAATTAGCTGAATTGCATAAGAGCAAGGCACTATTGGAGCAAAGTGGGGTCGATTTGAATTATTATGAGTTTACTTCTGATTATGGACATGACGCTTTTTTAGTCGATTATACCTTATTTGAAAGTAAGATTCGTGATGGTTTAGCAGAGTAGAACAGTATGGTTTCTATTTTTAAAAATGATAAAGCTAGCATATAAAAGTCCGCGAATTAAGCTGCTACTTGAAAAAATAATGAAAGTGAAAATAGGTGCGATTTGAATATGATCAGAAATTGTATCAATGAGATAGTTTAATCTCCCTAAAATGGGCTAGGGTATTGAAAGTACCAATAGATGAGCCGCTTCATTGATTTAAATGATTGCTTTTGAGTTTACAACTTTCATTTGGTGTGACTCGAATTGTTGGGCAAGTTCAGCAAGTTTTATTCCATTTGGAAGTACTAATGTTGGGGCAATTTCAAATAGAGGCACAATCACAAATTCACGGTTATGCATATCATAATGAGGAATAGTCAAACTCGTTGTCTGTATAACATCCTTATCATAAAGCAAGATATCCAGATCGAGAGTACGTTCTCCCCAACGACGTAAACGCACACGTCCTTGAGTATTTTCAATTTGTTGTAAATACTCAAGTAATGTATGTGCAGGAAGCACTGTCTGTAAATAGGCAACAGCATTCACATAATCGGGTTGATCTTGTGGACCAAGCGGCTTACTTTGGTAAAACGAGCTTGATTTGACTAATTGAGTATGAGGCAACTGACTAATCGCTTTTAATGCGGCATTGAGTTGATCAATTGGCGTATTTAAATTACTTCCTAGTGCAATATAAACAGGCTTCATTTTATAGCATCTCTTACTTTTTTATTGTAACGGTTTTGGTTTGCGACGCTTTCTAGAACGATAATATTTTTTCTTCGGTTTTGGATGCAAACGTTGCTGCTCTTGCACTAATAAATCGCGTTGTTCTAAGTTACTAAACTGATACTCATGCCACCAAGTTGCAAGCTCAATAGCTTCACCGCCTTCGATTTCTGCGCGCATAACCAGTAAATCAAATGCAGCACGGAATTTAGGGTGTTCCATTGTACGTACTGGATTATGTCCTGTGCGTTTTAACAATTGTAATTGTAAAAACCAAATATCACGAATGACAGCCGTGTGCCTACGTGGCGCGGCAAGTGTGGTACAAAAAATATCTAAAAGCTCATTACTTGCTAGTGCATAAGCATCATGATTATTTAACCCACCTTCATTTTTAAGCATTTCTATCTGTTCTCGTAGGGGATACCAAAAAAACGCAGCAAATAAAAAAGCAGGATTAATCCGTAAGTTATCAGCAACACGTTCGTCTGTTGAAGTGAGTGCTTTTAAAATCATACGTTCGGCAAAACTGTCCCCTTTCTCGGTGAAATAAGATATTAGTGCAGGAAATAGCTGCTCAAATAAACCATATTCACGTAATAATTGGTAAGTTTTTACGCCATGACCAGTTTGTAGTAATTTTAAGCTTTCATCAAATAAACGAGCTGGTGGAATATTTTTAAGTAAATGTGCTAGTTGCTGAATAGGCAACTCGCTTGGTTTTTCTAAGAACATGTCTAGTTTTGCCATGAAGCGAATGGCACGTAACATACGAACAGGATCTTCCTGATAACGTGTCGCAGGATCACCAATTAAGCGTAATTTACCCGCTTTAAGATCTTCAATCCCGTTAAAATAGTCACGTAAAGTATTATCTTGTGGATTATAATAAAGTGCATTAACAGTAAAATCACGGCGTTCTGCATCTTGTTCAAGCGTACCATAAACATTATCGCGCAATAACATGCCTTGTTCACTTTGTTTTGCATGATTTTCATTACGACTTTCATTATGATTGGCACGGAAAGTTGCCACTTCAATAACATCTCGACCAAACATAATGTGCGCAAGACGGAAACGGCGACCAACTAAGCGGCATTGACGCTGAAAAAGTGTTTGAATTTGTTCAGGACGCGCATTGGTAACCACATCAAAATCTTTTGGGTGTTTACCAAGTAATAAATCTCTTAAACAGCCACCGACGATATAAGCTTCAAATCCTTGACGGTGTAGTTTTTCTACGACAGTTAATGCATTACGATTAATCATACGTGGCGTAATACCATGTAGAGATGCTTTGATCACGTGCTTGTCGTAGTGATAAGAAGTCTTAGGTTGTGTTGTAGTAGGCGTGTCATGCTGAATAAAAGCGGATGAAACTTGTTCAGCTTGTGTTGTTCTTGATTTTGAATGAGTAGAATCTGCTTTTTCTCGTTTAACTAAATACGCTTTTGTTTTTTTATTAAACAGATTTTTGATGTACTTTAAAATAATAGACCTCGTCAAGGTAATTTTGCTTTCCAGTTAAAAGTGCGGTAAAAATCACCGCACTTTACTTTAAATCTTGTTTATTCTAATTCTATGTTTGTGTTGAAGTTAAAAATTAGGTTTAACCAATCATTTGCTTTTCACGGATCTCAGCCAGTGTTTTACAGTCGATACAGAGATCTGCTGTAGGGCGAGCTTCTAAACGACGAATGCCGATTTCAATACCGCAAGAGTCACAATAACCAAAATCACCTGTTTCAAGTTTTTTCAAGGTATTTTCAATTTTTTTCATGAGTTTTCTTTCACGATCTCTTGTACGCAACTCTAAGCTAAACTCTTCTTCCTGCGTGGCGCGATCAGCTGGATCAGGGAAGTTGGATGCTTCATCTTGCATGTGTGCGACAGTACGGCTCGCTTCTTCTACAATTTGATCATGCCATGCTTGTAGAATTTTTTTGAAGTGAAGCAATTGTGCTTCATTCATGTATTCTTCGCCTACTTTTTCTTTATAAGGCTCAACACCAGCTAGGGCTAATATACTTAAAGAGGATTTAGACATTGGGTATCTCCTAATAAAAAGTCGTCCATTTAACGGTTGAAATTACATTATTCACACGCATTGGCGTTGATTCGTTCAGTTTAAAATTACCTGTAAACCTGTTAGGCATTTTAAAAAGCGTTATAAATAGCAGAACTCATCTTAATTATCAAATAAATTTACCTGATATTACAATTTTTAGTGAAATAAATCTGATTTTTGCGATCTCGCTTGCAAAACCAGCTTAATAACCGAGAAAAACACTCGTGAAATGCTCATGCTTTTCTTTTTATATGTCGATAAAAGAGTAGGGTTAATGCGATTATCTATTGAACGAATTTCAGGCTGTATTTTACTAAGTGCACTTTCATTACTTTGCTTACCTGATTATTTATTGCTCGCTTGGCAGATAGTACTAATTGCTTGTGTAACGTTATTGATTTTACTACTGGTTTGTTATCTGAAGAAAAAAAAGCAATGGGTTAATTATTTGGTGTTGATATTTTGTATGTTATTTAGCCTAGGTTATATGCATGATTCAGCACGCCAATTATTATCTCAAGCGGATAGCGTGGCTCAGCTACCAAGAAAAGTGAAAACTAATTTTACCATTGTTGAGATTATCGACCAAACGGATTACCAAACTCTAATTGTTTCAGCACAACTACAAAAAGAACAAGCAGAACAGCGTATTTATCTTCAATGGTATGCAAAAGAAAAAGTGCATTTAGGAGAAACATGGTATGGTGAATTGTTATTGAAACCCATTTCTTCACGATTAAATTTAGCAGGTTTTGATAAACAGCAATGGTATTTATCTCAAAAAATTACTGCGCGTGCCTCGGTAAAAAGTGCGGTCAAAATTTCACAATATGCTTCATGGCGTGATAAATTGCTTCAAGCAGGTTTAACGCAAACCACAGGATTGGATTATCAAGGGTTATTAATTGCTTTGGCTTTCGGTGAAAGAGCATGGTTGCCACAACAAGTATGGCAAGTGTATCAAAAAACCAGTACCGCACATCTTATTGCAATTTCTGGATTACATATTGGTTTAGCAATGAGCATAGGTTATTGGTTAATTCGTAGTATTCAAATTTTATTGCCATTACGCTGGATTAGTCCTTATTTTCCTATTTTTAGTGGTTTGCTATTAGCCTATTTTTATGGACAGTTAGCCGGCTTTGCAATTCCTACTTCTCGTGCCCGCTTGGCATTATCTCTGGTGGCTAGTTGTCGATTATTACGCCTTTATTACACTTCATGGCAACTTTTGTTAATAGTGATTGCTATGTTACTGGTATTCGAGCCGTTAATGGTTTTATCGCTCAGTTTTTGGTTATCAATAAGTGCAGTCACAGCATTAATTCTTTGGTATCAAGTTTTTCCTATCTCTTTATTGCAATGGCAAGGTAAATCAATATTAGCAAGTCCTTGGTGTAACTTGCGTTGGATCTTTAGTATATTTCATCTACAGCTCGGATTACTGTGGCTTTTTACTCCCGTCCAATTACTGTTATTTCATGGCATTTCGTTGAGAGGTTTTTGTGCAAATTTAATTGCACTGCCGATTTACAGTCTGGTTTTAGTTCCCTTAGTATTGTTTGCTACTTTTACGCAAGGTGCTTTTTCTTCATGGGCTATAGCAAATAGCGTTGCACAAAAGACAACATTAATTTTACAAGTTTGGCAAGATAATTGGTGCCTTATTTCTCAATCAGAGGCGGTATTAATCATTGCTGTGCTTACTACATTTTTTATCGCAGCAGTTTGGTATGTATATGATTTTAAAAAAGTAGATAAGACGAGTATGAATCTTCATTTTATTAACCAGTGTTATACTGGTTTCCATTTTATGACCGAACCAACATTATCATGTTCCTTAAAACGTGTAATTTATTTAATTGCAACGTTAATTGTCATTATGTGTCTTGGCTATCCTGCTTATCAGTATGTTTTTTCACCTCAGTGGCGTTTAGATATTTTAGATGTTGGACAAGGATTAGCCGTATTGATAACAAAAAATGGACGAGGCATGTTGTATGATACTGGGAGTTCATGGCAAGGTGGCAGTATGGCTCAGCTTGAAATTGTGCCGTATCTACAACGACAAGGTATTGACTTAGAACATGTGGTTATTAGTCATGATGATAATGATCATGCTGGAGGAGCAAAAACAATATTACGTCAATATCCCAATGTTGAACTGACGACAGCATCAACACAAAATTATGGCAAAATAGACCGCACTTTTTGCCTGTCTGGTCAAGAATGGGATTGGCAAGGATTAAAAATAATTGCTCTTTCTCCTCATCGTATTGTAACACGCGCTAAAAATACTGATTCTTGTGTTTTGTTGATTTCTGATGGATACAATAAGGTGCTCCTAACAGGAGATGCAGATATGGCGAGTGAAAATCAATTCATATCCCAGCTAGGTAAAATTGATGTTTTACAAGTCGGGCATCATGGTAGTAAAACTTCAACAGGGCATGCTTTATTACAAAAAACTCAACCACAAATTGCACTTATTTCTAGTGGGCGTTGGAATCCATGGAAGTTTCCACATAAACAAGTGATACAGCGTTTAAAACACTATCAATGTCAAGTTTACAATACTGCAGAAGTAGGGCAAGTGAGTTTATTGTTTGATAAAAAGCAAATTAAAATTCATACAGCAAGAACGGAATTTTCGCCTTGGTACCGCAGATTAATTGGCTTACAAACAAAATAAAGGTACAATGCCGCATATTATTCCATATAAAATAGAAGAAATTATGCAAGATAAAGATTTTTCAACAATACAAACATTTAAGCGTTTATGGCCAACTATTCGCCCATTCAAACTTGGATTAGTTGTATCAGCAATTGCTTTAGTACTTAATGCGTTAGCAGATGCAAGTCTAATTTCTTTACTTAAGCCCCTATTAGATGAAGGTTTTGGTAATGCTGATACTTCTTTTTTGCGTACAATGTCATATGTGGTTGTTTTAGTTATACTTTTACGAGGAATAAGTAATTTTATTTCTTCTTATTGTCTCTCTTGGGTTTCAGGTAAAGTTGTGATGACTATGCGTCGTCGTATTTTTAAGCACCTTATGTTCATGCCAGTCCCTTTTTTCGACCAAAATTCAACTGGTAAGCTTTTATCTCGTATTTCTTATGATTCAGAAATGGTCGCCAATTCGTCTTCTGGGGCATTAATCACTATTATAAGAGAAGGTGCTTATATTATTTCTTTACTTGTTGTTATGCTCTACCACAGTTGGCAATTATCTTTAGTATTATTTTTAATTGGTCCAATTATTGCGGTTTTGGTTCGTTTAGTTTCAAAGCGTTTTAGAGAATTAAGTAAAAATATGCAAAATGCTATGGGGGAACTTACTGCAACAGCTGAACAAATGTTGAAAGGGCATAAAGTTGTGCTTTCATTTGGTGGGCAACTAGTTGAAGAAGAACGCTTTAATCATGTTAGTAATGATATGCGTCGTAAAGGGATGAAAATGGCTGTAGCAGATGCAATTTCTAATCCTGTGGTTCAAGTGATTGCTTCTTTTGCACTGGCGGCAGTGCTTTATTTAGCAACAGTACCAACAATTATGGATCAAAACTTGACGGCGGGTGCATTTACTGTGGTGTTTTCCGCTATGTTAGCGATGATGCGACCATTAAAGTCGCTTACAAATGTAAATGCACAATTCCAAAAGGGAATGGCGGCTTGTCAAACGCTGTTTGCGTTATTAGATTTGGATACTGAAAAAGATCTAGGTACACATAAAGGCGAAAATATACAAGGAAATCTTACGTTTAAAGATGTCACTTTTACTTATCAAGGGCGTAATGAGCCAGCATTACGTAATTTATCTTTTGAAGTTGAAAAAGGCAAAACAGTAGCATTAGTTGGGCGTTCTGGCTCTGGCAAGTCCACGATTGCGAATTTAGTGACACGTTTTTACG
This sequence comes from Pasteurella oralis, assembly GCF_042681465.1. Lineage (NCBI taxonomy): Bacteria > Pseudomonadati > Pseudomonadota > Gammaproteobacteria > Pasteurellales > Pasteurellaceae > Pasteurella > Pasteurella oralis. The sequence continues at coordinate 54,334 of NZ_JBHUFP010000015.1, read as the reverse complement.
ACATTGATCAAGGCGAGATTTTATTAGATGGCATCAATATTCAAGATTATCGTTTATCAAGCCTGCGTGAAAATTGTGCGGTAGTTTCACAACAAGTTCATCTTTTTAATGATACTATCGCAAATAATATTGCGTATGCTGCCAAAGATAAGTACAGCCGTGAAGAAATTATTAAAGCAGCAGAAGATGCTTATGCAATGGAATTTATTAAAAAACTAGAACATGGTTTAGATACAGTAATTGGTGAAAATGGACTCAGCTTATCAGGTGGTCAGCGCCAGCGCTTAGCTATTGCACGCGCATTATTACGTGATTCGCCAGTATTAATTCTAGATGAAGCGACATCTGCATTAGATACAGAATCGGAACGTTCAATTCAATTAGCATTAGAAAAATTACAAAAAGAGCGTACTGTCATTGTTATTGCTCATCGCTTATCAACAATTGAAAATGCAGATGAAATTTTAGTTATTGAGCATGGTGAAATCAAAGAACGTGGTACACACACTGAATTGTTGGCATTAGGTGGTGCTTATAAACAATTACATAGTATGCAATTCAGTCATTAATTTAGACGATATAACATATAGAAAGAGGTTAACATGCAATTTTGGTATTCGCATTCGTGGGTCACTTGTTTGCTGCTGCCTTTTTCTTTTTTATTTTGGCTCATCAGTTATGTACGCAGAGCATTATTTAAACATAATATTTTATCCTCTTATCGTGCCCCTGTTCCCGTGGTTATCGTTGGTAATCTTTCGGTTGGTGGAAATGGTAAAACGCCAGTTGTCATTTGGTTAGTTCAGCAACTACAACAGCAGGGATTAAAAGTAGGGGTTATCTCGCGTGGCTACGGTAGCCAGTCTAATACTTATCCTTTGTTAGTGACTGCACAAACAGATCCGCTACAAGGCGGTGATGAACCTGTATTAATTGCCAAACGGACCCAAGTACCTGTTTGTATATCACCTAATCGCCAGCAAGCAATCGAATTATTATTGCAACAGCAACATTATGATTTAATTATCAGTGATGATGGGTTACAGCATTATAAATTACAACGTGATATTGAAATTGTTGTAATAGATGCACAACGTGGTTTAGGCAACGGTTTGTTACTGCCCGCAGGACCATTACGTGAGCTGCCAAGTCGTTTACAACAAGCAGATTTAGTCATTAGTAATGGTGAGAGTAATCAATATACTGATGTTGTAATGAGGTTAGAGCCTCATTATGCAGTCAATTTAGTAACGGGAGAAAAGCGTTTGATTGCCTCATTTAAAGTAGCTTCAGCGATTGCTGGAATTGGTAATCCACAACGTTTTTTTATGATGTTACAGAGCTTGAATATTCAGCTTAGCCAAACACAAGCATTTCAAGACCATCAAAAATTTGAAGCTAATCAATTCGTTAAATTTGATAAAAATCGACCGTTATTGATGACAGAAAAAGACGCAGTAAAGTGTTTTGCATTTGCTCAGCCGAATTGGTGGTATGTACCAGTGGATGCAGTAATTGAAGGCGAGAAAGTGCGGCCATTTTTAGCAAAATTTCGCTCAACGAAATAACTGGTGCAGAATTTAGAGAGGAAAAAATGGATACAAAATTATTAGAAATTGTAGCTTGTCCTATTTGCCATGGGCACTTAGCGTTTGATAAAACAAATCAACAGTTAATGTGTAAATTTGATAAAGTTGCTTATGAGATTAAACAGGGAATTCCTGTTTTATTAGCTGAGCAAGCAATTCCATTTTTTGAACAATCACAGGATAACTAATATGGCAACATTTACCGTAATCATTCCTGCTCGCTATGCTTCCACTCGTTTACCTGGTAAGCCTTTAGCAGATATCGCAGGAAAACCAATGATTGCACATGTGTTTGAAAAAGCAAAGCAATCTGGCGCAAGTCGAATTATCATTGCTACCGATCATCTTAAGGTTGCGGAAGTTGCTCGTGATTTTGGCGCGGAAGTTTGTATGACATCTACTCAGCATAATTCAGGTACTGAACGTTTAGCAGAAGTTATTGAAAAACTGGATATTGCACAAGATGAAATTATCGTCAATATACAAGGGGATGAACCGTTAATTCCACCTGCGATTGTCAATCAAGTTGCAGAAAATTTATCGAAATATCAAGTAAAGATGGCAAGTTTGGCAGTAAAAATAACTGAGCCAGAAGAGCTGTTTAATCCAAATGCAGTAAAAGTGCTGACAGATAAAGAAGGCTATGTTTTATATTTTTCTCGCGCGGTTATTCCATGGAATCGCGATCAGTTTGCGACATTACATAACCAAACTCATACAATAGACCAATTGAAATTGTCCGATCATTATTTACGTCATATCGGCATTTATGCTTATCGCGCTGGATTTATTCAACAATATGTACAATGGCAGCCAACAGCGTTAGAACAAATCGAAAGTTTAGAGCAGCTCCGTGTATTATGGTATGGTGAAAAGATACATGTTGAACTAGCACAAGAAGTCCCCTCCGTTGGTGTGGATACATTAGAAGATCTTGAAAAAGTGCGGTCTATTTTACAGCAAAAATAAGCATAAAATTCCTTTGGCACTAAGTTATGTTTGAGGCAAAATCCTTCTTAGCTCATATTTCTCACTCACCAGGCGTTTATCGTATGTATGACGATAAGGACACGGTAATTTATGTGGGAAAAGCGAAAGATCTTAAAAAACGTCTCACCAGTTATTTTCGCACTAATTTAACAAACAAAAAAACGGAAGCATTGGTTGCCTCAATTGCACGTATTGAAACAACGATTACTTCTTCTGAAACAGAGGCTTTACTACTTGAGCATAACTATATTAAAACTTATCAGCCACGCTATAATGTTCTGTTACGCGATGATAAGTCCTATCCTTACATTTTACTCACTGACGAACACCATCCTCGTATTACTGCGTATCGAGGTAGTAAAAAAATAAAAGGTGAATACTTTGGTCCTTATCCACATGCCAGCGCAGTAAGAGAAACACTTTCTTTATTACAAAAACTATTCCCTATTCGGCAATGTGAAAACGCCGTTTATAATAATCGCTCTCGTCCTTGCTTACAGTATCAAATAGGACGATGTGCAGCACCTTGTGTTGCTGGCTATGTCAGTGACGAAGATTATTTACAACAGGTTGAATTTGCACGCCTTTTTTTACAAGGCAAAGATCAGCAAGTACTTGAGCATTTGGTAGCCAAGATGGAACAAGCTAGTGCCGAGCTTAATTTTGAAGTAGCAGCAAGGATTCGTGATCAAATTCAAGCTGTTCGTTCGGTGGTTGAAAAGCAATTTGTATCGAATGATTGCCTTGATGATATGGATATTATTTCAATAGCCTATCAATTAGGTATTGCTTGTGTGCAAGTTTTGTTTATTCGTCAAGGTAAGATTTTAGGTAATCGAAGTTATTTTCCTAAGGTTCCAGCTAATACAGATCTTGCAGAACTTACAGCAACTTTTGTCGGACAATTCTATTTACAAGCGCATCAAGGGCGTAGCATTCCGAATAGTATTGTTGTAGATCATAAGTTAGCAGAAAAAAATGAATTAGAAATCTTATTGACACAGCAGGCAGGACGTAAAGTACAGATTCAAGATCACGCGAAAGGTAATAAGAGTAAGTATTTGCAGCTTGCACAAATGAATGCCAAATCAGCTTTAGCTACTCAACTTAAACAAACTCATTTAATCCAAGAGCGTTATCAAGCGTTGCAAATATTATTGAATCTACCTGAAATTAAGCGTATGGAATGTTTTGATATTAGTCATACAATGGGACAGCAAACTATTGCTTCTTGTGTGGTGTTTAATCAAAATGGACCACTAAAATCCGATTATCGTCGTTTTAATATTGAAGGAATAACGGGTGGTGATGATTATGCGGCGATGGAACAAGCTTTACTCAAGCGTTATGATAAGCCATTAGAGCAAGATAAGATTCCAGATGTGATTTTTATTGACGGTGGTAAGGGGCAATTGAACCGAGCAATACAAGTATTTGCACGATTAAATGTAAAATGGGATAAAAATCGACCGCACTTGATTGGTGTTGCAAAAGGTGTAGATCGTAAAGCTGGTCTAGAAACTTTAATTATGAGTAAGCAGGAAAAAGAAATTCATTTACCTGCAGATCACTTAGCGCTCCATTTAATTCAACATATTCGAGATGAAAGCCATCATCATGCAATTAGTGGACACCGTAAAAAACGTCAACAAGCTTTTATACAAAGCGGACTAGAAACGATTGAAGGTGTTGGAACAAAACGTCGTCAAGCGTTATTAAAATATTTAGGTGGTATACAAGGGGTGAAAAAGGCGACTTTAGCCGAAATAGCTTCTGTACCAGGTATTTCTAAAGCACTTGCAGAACGAATTTATGAAGCATTACAGCATTAACGCAGGAATTTTTAATAGAACGGAAAATTCCATTTCCAAATAAAGCGATATGTTCTAGAATAAATACATTATAAAAATTGACCAAACTCTTTCTATGAAACCTAACATACCTATCTTTCTTACACTTTTTCGCGTTATTTTAATCCCATTCTTTGTGATCGCATTCTATTTGCCGTTTTCATGGTCACCTTTTCTAACAACGCTTATCTTTTTTATTGCGGGAGTAACAGACTGGTTTGATGGTTATCTGGCACGAAAATGGAAACAAACTACGCGTTTTGGAGCGTTCTTAGATCCTGTTGCCGATAAAGTAATGGTCACAGTCGCGCTTGCTTTAGTCGTTGAATATCATCATTCATTTTGGATAACACTGCCTGCTGTGATTATGATTTCAAGAGAAATTATTATTTCAGCGCTAAGAGAATGGATGGCAGAGATTGGTGATCGTAACAAGGTTGCAGTTTCATGGCTAGGAAAAGTGAAAACAACAGCACAAATGCTAGCATTAGGTGGATTATTATGGCGCTATAATGTTGTCATGGAAATTGCTGCAATTGTTTTATTGTATATTGCTGCAATTTTGACAGTTTGGTCGATGTTACAGTATCTAAAAGCGGCAAAAGGCAGCTTATTATCAGATATCTCATTATAATTTTCACTGAAGGATTTACTAAGAGTGCCCTTGTGATCTGCTCCTAATAGGCTGTGACATCAGGGGGTGTTTCCAATATTTTCTCGGACCCAATTCTTTTAATTTTAACTGTATTTGTTCCTGATTGTAATCGCGAATATAGTCATAAATTGCCCATACTAATTCACCCCGCGTCTCAAAAGTTAATGTGTAATTCCCGAAAAAACTTTCCATTACGCTGTTAGCCAAACAATTTCCTCTGTAAGACATACTCTGAGTAATTCCATTTTTTGGCAGATTATGTGAGGTTGTAAAAAAACTTCTGTAAAAGCGATTAGTGGCTTTACTTAGGCAAAACTAGGCGCTGATTTAAGAAATTGTACAGTTTGGCATTTATTAATATCATTTAGTGTAGACACTAAAGCACCCTTTCAGAATATTGAAAGAGAAAGTTAGTAGAGAAGTTTATATACAGCCAATAAGTCTCAGTGAGCTGCTCAAGATAGCGATTGCCACAATAGCTTATGTTTATTTGTAGTGAAAGCTCAGCTAAAGTTATTCGTGTCTGAAGTGATGGGAGCTTAAAAGGGGCAGATGATAATCAGATTGTCTAATAAGTTTTCGAATTTAAGGAAACATAAATTATGAAGTAATCACCTTTGGTCATGAGGTCACTGTGTGGATAGCCTTAAGTGCCAATGCAGAAAGATAAGGCTATATTCAATACCACAGAAACATAGGTTAGAAGATAAACAGTTAAGACTTTAAGTAATGTAAAATTCGGATTCTCAGAATCAAAATTTAGAAACCCGCCTATGGGGTGCTAATCAAAGCTACTTTCTTTGAAGGTGGATTTTTACTATGAACTAAAAAATACCTTGTATGAAGCTAATCGTCTTCTTTTTTAGATAGTATTTTTGACAGTTTCTGAGTTGTAGAGTTTTTAAAGATATTAAGTGATAACAGAATAACGACAAATAGTTTTTGAATATGATTAGGTATGACGTAATCCTTGGATATACAGATCTTTTGAGATATGAGTTAAGGTCATCTTCTAGAATCTCGTTAGAGGTCATTTCTATGGGAAACTTGAAAAGGTGATGAGTTAATTTACTGCCAATTAAGTACAAATTTAATCTTCTATAAAGATAGTTGTAAGGGGATGTTTTTGGATTTTATTAAGCTAGGATGTTATCAAATGAAACTCATCAGTGAATATTATGATAAGCAATACATCATTTATTAAGATAGTTTTTTTAAGCAAAAATTGAGATCGATGATTACGTGGGATGGTGCATATTTTCTTATGGTATTTTATCACTTCTTTTTTCTTTAAAAGTTAGTTTTTTGTGATTTAAGCTTACTAATTATTGGAAAATAAGAAGCAAGTGATCAAATACTGATTTCCAATAATTGCCAATGTTTTGATTGAATATTATACATGTTATAGTCTTAATAAGAATGGAATCAGGAGAATACTAAATATTTCAATCTGTATAAATTTTATTAATTTATAAGTGTTAATTATTTTATCTTATGGAGCGAATGAATATTATCTCTTTCTATGATTTTCTAGATTCTTTTTGACTGCGTTATCGTATGTTTCATGAAATAAAGGCTTCTTTTGTTATTTTGTGATTTGTTTTTAATCAATTGAGTTATTCTTTTGTATTTTTTATTTGACTAGTCTTAATAAATAGGTAAAATGCACCTCGTTGTTTAGGAACACAACATATTAGCTTAAA